>DQVB01000425.1 GCA_015661985.1 Planctomycetota bacterium
CGGATCAGGTTGTAGGCCAAAAGCGTCGTCCAGAATTCCTTGCGCACCATGGCCGGCGTCTTCGAGCGCAGGTGGTCCAAGTTCAACGTCTGTTCGATGTGCAGGATATCCAGCTCCACATTCCAGCGATACCCCTACAGCGAGGCGATCACCTGGGCCGGATATTCTTTCGGGTCCAGAAGCGTGGTGAGCACGGTGATCTGTCGTGTCCGCGGACCTTCCCCCGGTTGCCGTACGAGCCGGTCACGCCTAGCCGGTGAAACCCGGCCGCGGCCAGCTCGCAAACCAGCAACAGGCCCGCCACGCCGCGTGTCCGGGCGAGAAACCAGTTCATCATGGCACCTTCATCCTCTCGCCCGGACCGGCGGGGGCTTCGTCGGGCAGACCGATGACTGCGATATCCGTGACACCCAGCACGTGTCGCTCGCTTGGTTGCAGCCGACGGGTCGCATTCGAGATTCTTGTCGAACGCCGGTTCTCAAGCAATGCGGGGGCCGAAGGGGGCTTGGCCGGGCGGCCGGCGCGCCGTTACGAACCGCCGAGCCGGCGCAGGGCCAGCGCGCGGGCTCGGTTCCGGGCCAATGGGTCGGCGGCGTTCAGGACGGTTCGGTAACGGTACACTTCGCGGCTCTTCGGACCGACGCGCAAAATCGCCTTCTCGCTCTCGCCGACGATGCTCTCCAGCGCCTTACGCCCGGCAGCGCGGGCCAGCTGCGCAAAGAGCAACGCGTCCCGCCAGCCGTCGCGGTAGCCGCAATAGACGGGCGATACGGTGATCCGGTGCGTACGCTCGTCGATCCACAGGATCCGCTCCGTCTTGTTCCAGTGATAGAAAGCCCACAGTCCGTAGCCGTCAAACTCGTGAACCAGTGCCATCACGGGATAGACCCAGGACGAGTCGTAGGGGCGCCGGAACGGGCGCGAGCTGCCGCCGTAGCACCAGATCTCGTCCGTGGCGTCGATCCTCACCAGCGGATTGCCGTCGGCCGATGGTTGCCGGAGCGTCACCACCAGTTCGTACTTGTGCCCGTTCGGGTCGCTGCCGTCGAAAGGACTGACGTAAAGGTGTGTCTTGAGCGATCCGGCCGTGCAGACGATGCCGCGCCGCCGGTTGCCCCACGGGCTGCCGCCTTTGTGTTTCAGCGGCTTGCCGTCTTCCCGCAGCTCGAAGGTCTCGACATCGGCTGCTCGGATTCCCGTTGCGCTGTTCTTGCCGAAAACGCGCAGAGCCCACGTGTTCTCGGCCCCGCCGTTGCGATACGGTGCCCATCGTCCTGCGAGCACGATGCGTTTTTCGACCAGCGTGAACTTCCGCTCCAACAACGACAGGAAATCGTCCTTCAAACCGAAGGACAGTTGCCACTGGTCGCAGAGCGGGTCCATTTGTTCGAGCAGCGAGGCGGTGCGTGCGATCATGCCGGTGATCGTCGTGAAGGGGCGCCAGCCCGCCTCGCGAGCCACCTCGGCCGCTTCCAGGTATCTCGGGATGTCTTCCGGCGAGATCTCATCGCTCACCTTGGCGAAGAACCCGTGAAACCCGTGCGACTGGAACCACCTTTTCATTTCCGCGTAGAACCAGACCACCACGCGGCGCGCTTCGGGCGTTCCCGGCTGGACGCGGCCCCGTCCGACGGCAGGCGTCAGGAGACGCCAGCCCAATTGCGGATGGCCCGGATGCATCATGTACGTCTCGACGCGCGTGACGCCGTGCCGCTTGGCCGCTTCGAGCCACGGGTCGAAGTAAGAGAAATCCAGTTGCGGCAGGCGGTCCAGATCGAGCGTCTCGGGCGCGTTCTTCGCCACCTCGGCAAGGCTCCGGCCGCCGCGGGCGATCTTCACGTGCGGAATGATCCTGGCCCAGACGGCGTTCCAGTCCAGCACGTCGCCGCCGATAGCCGCGTAGGCGGCCAGGATGGCGTCGAGCCGTCCGAGTTTTTCCGGAAGCACCTCGTACCCGCCGGTCCAGACCGTGAACCCGCCGCAATAGCCGCGCACGTGGAACGGCCGCCCGGTATCGCGGTGCACCGGCCAGACGTGGACCGCGAGGAGCACGCGCTGGGTTGCCCGTCCCACGGAAATCACAAGCGGCACGCGATATTCACCAGCCGGTTTCCCGCGGCTGCCGACTCGCAGCCACAATCGCTCTTCCGAACCCGACCGCAGCCGGACAGGGCTTTCCGGCAGAGGGAGCAACTCGAGCCGATCCACGCCCGCGGTTTCCCATCGTGCCTCGATCTGATCGCGCCACGCTCCAGGCACCTCGACACGCACCGGCGCGTGCATGTCTTTCAGCACATTGACCGCGATTGCGACGTGCCGCTGGTCGTTCATCGCGAGATCGACAGGCAGCGACGCCGGCAACCGCCGCTTCGCGTCGCCCCGGCCGATGCTCAGCCAGAAGCCTGCTTCGCGTTCCTGTTCCGTCACGCCGAAACGAGTCGGTTCGTCGATCCAGCCGGCGAGCGGCGACGTGCGGAGACGCCGGATCGAGCCGGCTTGGTGCTGCACCAGTGCGTCCCAGCGTGGCGGTCTCGTCTGGCCTGAAATCGCGGCGATGGCCACTTCGGCCGACAGCACGCGGCCGGGCGGCAGCTCCGGATAGATCCATTCGAAGGTCGGATTCCGCTCGCTGCCGCGCCAGAAATAGAACCGCTCCACACCCGGCGCGTAAACGCACACGCCGTCCCCGGTCGTCTTGTCCCACAGGGCCGCGTACTCCGGCTGTTCCGCCGTGTAGTAATGCGCTGCCCTCGGCGTTCCCTCGGCGCGCCTGCCGTCGCGCACGCCGCGGCCGTTGACCCAGTACAGATGCGATTCCGTTTGCGGCCGCGAGCCCGGCAGCAGGAAGCTGCGGATCCACAGCGCCGCGGGAGCCTGGCCGCCGTTGCGAAACTGGTAGCGGACCCTGACGACCGGCTCCGCTTCGCTGACCGAAAGCGTTTTGATCACGCTCAGCCCGGACCGGTCGTTCGCCTCCAGACGCAGCACCACCACCTTCGGTCCCCGCTGCATGATCGACGCTTCGTACCGCGCCGCGGTGAACACCGAGCGATCATCCAACGCGCCGCCGATCTCGTTCCCATCCTTCCACAACGCGATCAGCTCGCGTCCGGACGGCTTCAGTATCCACGATCGAATCCGGCCGCCACCGGCTGCCTCCACTTCGATGCGAAACACCGGGTGGTCGATCGCATAAACATCCCGCTGGCGCTCGACCGACACATCGGCCCACGCCTGCGAGCAGACAAGCCCGACCATGCTGGCTGCGAGCCCCATTGCTATCTGGCGGTTTTTCATCATCGGCAGTCCTCCTCGGGGCAAGATTCACAAACCCGTGCCTCGTCAGGGCGCCACGCGGGGATCCGCCCCAGGAGTCTCGACGTGAACCAGAACCGAGGACCGGCGCGAAATCCCTTGGTTTGCGTCGCTCACGCTTCGGGCTCCCTGGTGGTTTCGCCCGTGCGCGGCATGAAACGAGTCCCAGTAGGCGCGATCCGCGGCGTAGATGTCGATGGGAGCGCCTGGCGGCAGGTCACGGGGCAAGATGCCGTACCGTTGCATCATGCGGACGTAGTAGACGTTCGGACGGAATCCGGGCATGTCGAAGCGTTTTTCCTTCCGATGGCGTTCGGCGGCCTCTTCGATCCTCTCGTAAATCGCCAGGTAGTCGGAATCGTCGGATGAAGAAAACACGGCCGGCTGGCACCAGCCCAAGCCGCCCGCCTCGCGCGCCAGCGGCGCCCGCAGCAGGAGCGATTTGTCCGGTCGCGTCAGGTTGCACAGCGATTGCGGTGGGCGCGCGTTGCCGAACTTGTAGTACCCGATCCGCCCGCGAATCTGTTGCAAGTCCAGAAACTCGTGCACAAGAGGCAGCGCCGGGCCCTTGCTCCCGAAACGAACATACATTCCCTTGCCGATCGGCCGGGCCGGCGGCCTCGAGCCGTGGCACGAACCGCAACGCCGCTCGACCACCTCGATGGGAAACCGGACCGGATGCATGCCCGAACCCAGCGCGCCGTAGGTGCCGGCGTAGACGGCACTGGATTCGATCCAGAGCCGAATGGTCTTGCGTTCTCGTTCGGCGAGGCGGACGCCGTAGTGGCTGCCGTCCAGAAAGTCGAGCAGGCGGCTGGCCGAGCTGCCGATCGTGCGCGGCGGGCGGTTGCCGAACGGTTCGTTCCGTCCGTCTGCGATCAGCCCGTGTTGCATGATGGTCCAGTAGCTGACGGAGAAGAGCGGCGAGTGATCACCGCACAGATCGACGCGTCCTTCCAGGCGGTCCGGGTTGTGGCAGCGCACGCAGTGGCGGTCGAGGATCGGTTGGATGTCGCGCGGAAAGTCGAGCACGTCGGGCACGTCGCGCATCGGCTCGATGCGGCTGGGCGCACGTTGCGTGGCCAACAGCGAGCGGAAAGCCGAGGCTGGCGTCTCGGGTCGCGGCTCGTGGCAGCCGACGCACCCGATCCGTTCGCCCGGCTCGACCGACGTGAAGCTCTGCATGCGCTTGACCGACAGGTCGTTTTCGTCCAGCGCGATGAAAAACACGGGCCGATGCGCGGGCAGCTCGAAATGCGCCGAGCCGTCCGGTTCAACCGGGACCGTGCCCAGGACGCGGGCCAGCGTGAAGGTGCCGCCTACGCTGGTGGGCCACATGCCGCCCGAGAAGTTGATCGGCTTGGGCAGTTGTTCCAGGACGAGCAGCTTCTTGATCTCGCCCCGTTTCACCCCGTCCATGTTCCGCCCGCGATAGACGTCGGCGAGGACCATCCGGCCGCTCGTTCGGGACAGGTCGACCTGGTCCGGGATCGCCCGTTCGCGCGGCCGCGGCTTCAGCGGCCGCGGCTCGTGGCACGTCAGCCCGCCCGTCGGATCGGGGATCCGGTAGATCAGCTCGGTGTACCCGCATCCGTTCATGACGTGGATGCCGCTGTCGTCCGCCACGAGGAAGCAGTCCTCGGAGATCGGATACGGATCGCGGAAGAGCCGGTTGCGGCTGAGGCGCCGGGCCCCGGCCGGATCGTCCGGGCCGCGTTCCGGATCGACGATCGTGATGTAGCCCATGTGCCCGGGCCGGCCGTGGCCCGGCGAAAAAGACGCCACTACTTTTCCCGTTCCGGGGATCGGCTTGGCATCGAGCATGGCGATGCCCGGAAACTGGTTGCCGTAGTAGATCATCTGGCCGGTGCCGTCCGGGTTGATCGTCCAGAGGTGGTGGAAGCAGAACTGGCTGCGGTCGACGTATTCCCAACGCATGTACAGGATCCGGCCGTCGGCCAGGACCCAGGGCGTGTTGTCGTGCTCGATGTTGGTCGAGATGCTCCGGATGTTGCTGCCGTCGGCGTCGCAGCGGTAGAGGTGGGCGACGGGCGTGCGGTAACAATTGACGAAGCGCCGGCAACGGCTGGAGCAGAAGACGATGCCGCCGTCGGGCAGGTACGCCGGCTCGATGTCGTCGAACGGACCGTCGGTCAGTTGGACCAGGCCGGTGCCGTCGACGTTGATTTCGTACAGGTGATGGTACGGCGTACCGCCCGGGCGGTACGAGAACAGAATCTTCCGGCCGCCATAGTGCACCTGCGGGTCGCGCACGCCGCCTTTCGGATCGTCCAGCAATACGATCCGCCGGCCCGTGCGCAGATTGAGCCGCACCAGACGGCCGCCGTCGCCGAAGCAGGGCGGTATGTTCTCGTTCGCCAAGCCCCGTTGCGGCGGATACTCCGGCACCGAAGCCGAATAGTATCCGAAGTTGGCGTACCAGTGGTCGAAGCCGCAGACGCGTTCGGCGAAGAGGATCTCTTCGATGTCCGCCATCGGCCCGTCGAGCATTGCCTGGAGCAGCTGGCCCGACTCCGCTTCGGCAAGGGATCTTTTCGGCAGTTGTTTGAGAAGGTTGGCCGGCTCCGGGCGAGGCAATCCCGCGATGAGTACCGGATCGACCTGCCCGGCGGCACCGGCATCGTCTTGGAAGAACAGACCGTTGACAGAAACGCCCCCGGCGTAGCCCAGCTCGGACAGATCGATGCCCACGGCCAGGACGCGGAACGTCCCGCTCGTGACCGAGCCGGCTTTGCGCACCGGCGCCGTCTGCAGGTCTTTCAGCGCGGCCGGCGGCTGTTCCAGGCGATACAAATCGAAGGCGGCAAGCGGCAGGGCGCGCGAATCGTCGAACGGAATGTCGAAGGCTTTGACCGTAACCGCTCGCAGGCCCGGAGCAAACCGGAGCGGGCTCACGTGGAAGGCGTCGCCGCCCGGCGGGCTGTTGGCCTTGCACTGCAGCTCGAACACCACCACGTCGTCGCCCGGCAGGTTCACTACCGGCCGATCGAACAGAACGGCCAGCCCGGCAGTGGCGTTGGGGCCGTCGAGCCTGGGGCTGATCGAAGGCGCTTGCCGCACCGCGCCGAGATTCAGCAGGCCCGTATTCAGCAGTCGATCGCAAAGCAGCCGGTCGCGCCGTCCGACCGGCGGCGGCTCCGAACCGGCCGGTACGGCCAGGTTGGTCCCGTCCTGCGAGCGAAAATGCGCGACGCGCACGCCGATCAGCCTGGCCGCATCAAACGTCGCCATCCGCCCGCCGCGCGAAACCGTCACGCCGACCAGCTTCATCTCTCCGCGGTAGTTCACCTCCGCGTAGACCCGGCCGACCTCCGCCCGGATCTCGGCCGGTGCCAGCGATAGTGTCCACAGCGCGGCTGCCGCAAGCGCGATGACCAAGCCGACCGTCCGTCCCAAACTCCACGCAACTCCGCTCATTCGACGCCTTCTCCTTTCACGCGCATCCGCCGATGCCGACCGGCCGCCGCCCACGATCATAGCCCCGGTGCGCGGTCGATCCCGCATCCGGCATGCCGCTGCGCGTGCCACACAGCAGTTTCATCGTCTATCAGCGACCAGAGGACGTCAAGCACAAGCGCCGGAGGGCCCGGCGCGTCAGAACTCGCGCCGCTGGATGACGAAGCAGCCGAAGGCCAGCATGGCTGCGGCAAAGACCAGGCTGCTCACAACGGGCCGCCACGGATGGACCGGTTCGCGCCAGATGTTCAGGTCTGCCTCGCCGGCCGCCCCATCCGGCTCGTCGCCGCCCAGCACGTGCTGGACCGTCTCGTCCAGCTCGCCTGGTTTGGGAAACGCGGTGCACACGGGCAGGATCGCGTAGCGGTAGGCGCGTTCGGCCAGTCCCATCTCGGGCACGAGGCGACGGAGCGGCTCGCAAGCGGGAAGGCCGTATTCGATGACCCGCGTCCCGCGGTCGGCGACCAGCATCCGGTCGGCCGTGGGGGACGCCGCCGCAAAGATGTCGCCTTGGCCGGCGAACTCGGGCTGCCGGAGCGAATCGTCGCGCGTATCCAGCAGCAGCAGGCGGCCGCCGTGCAGCACGACGGCCAGCCAGCGGCCTCCGGGTGCGGCCGTCACGAAAGGCGGCGGCGAGGAACCACCGCAGTCGAAACGTTTCCGTTCGGCGAGGCTTTGGCCGTCCAACACCAGAAGCGTTGCATCGGCGCGCGACCAGCAGCGTACCGCCGGCGCAGGCCAAAGCCGCCGGCTGGTCGCGGTCCCCGTCCAGCTCGCACTGTGCCTCGGCCCGGTACTTGCCGTCTTCGGCCCGCCGCAACAGATGGATCGTGCCGCGGCTGTAGACGCCCAGCAGACCCGTGTCCGCATTGATCGCGCTGGCAGCCGGATCGACCAGCACCAGAGGCGGATCGGGACCGACCTCGCCGAACGGATCGACCGAGAGCAGCGGCAGCTCGAATCGCAGCACCGTGATCGGCTCGGACGAGGCAAGCGGATCCCCCTCCAGCCGGAAAAGACCGACCGTCGAAACGCACAGAATACCGCCGTCCGGATCGCACAGTACTTCGAACGTGCCCGGCGGTGCCGCCACCCCCGTCCGGCTTTCCCAATCGTCGGCGCGACGACCCACGCACAGCCGCAGCTTGCGCGTCCGGAAAGACCGGTGCACGGCGATCAGCCGGTCGCCGGCCGCATCGTAGATCGGACCGATGGGACGCGGCACCGCGCGCAGGGGAAGGAAATACAGTGCCGGACGCAACTGCTTCTGCTCGTCTGATACGAAGACGTCCCTCCACCGCCCGTCCGCTTCATCCCGTCGAGCCGGCAGGCCCATCTCGTTGACGCTGATCAGCGCGTCGCCGGCCGGAACGAGCCCGATCATGCGCGTCTTGCTCAGCAGCGACCCCTCCACGTCCACCTTGGCCTTTCCCACCAGGAAGCACGCGAACCAGAACACCATGGTCACGGCCACCGACGCCGTGGCGCTGCGCCACAACACACCCGCCACGGCCGAGACGGCGTAGTAGACGGCAAACAGGAAAAGGTACAGCGGAATGGCCGCCAGCAGGCGCACGTCCCAGATCCCGAACCGCAAGCCCAGGATCGACCACAACCCGGCAACCAGGGGGACAATCGAACGGGACGGGCCTCATTTCACGCCTCGTGAGAGGAAGATGCTTACTTATCGAGACTTGCGGAAATTGGACCTGTCCCGCTTTATTGCCCCGGGCACGCGAGTGCGCCCGCGGTACGAATATGAGTATGATCAGGACGGCAACCTGACGCTGATCCGCGACCCGAAGGGGCGCGAGACGACCTTCACGCACGACGAACACGGCAGGCGGTCGACACGCACGCTGCCGCTGGGGCAGACTGAAGAGTACCAATACAACACCCTCGGCCAAGAGGTGCTGCACGTGTCGTTCGAGGGCGTGGTGACCGAATCGGTGTACGACAACACGGCGGCCGGATCGGGCCGGCTGGCCGAGCGGCGGCCCTTTGACAATTTGACGCAGCACGCGGGCGGCACGGGCCAGCCCAGGGAGATCCGGGCCCACGGCTACGATTCCCACGGCCGGCGGGTCCAGGTGGTCCAGGACCGGGACGGGAATCCTGGGACCACCGCCGACCAGCGGGCTACGACCAAGACGTACGACACCTTCGGCAGAATAGGCTCAGTCGTCACGCTCCCAAGGCACGATCCATTACGAATACGACCCGGCGACGGGGCGGATCGTGCGCACGTACACGGGCGTGGCGGATCCGGACGGCACGTCTGCCGCCGGCGACGGCAAG
>DQVB01000517.1 GCA_015661985.1 Planctomycetota bacterium
GATCGCCAACCCCAGCTGGCCGCCAAGTACCGGGTGCGGCTGCTGCCCACCTTCGTGATGCTGGCCGAAGGCAAGGTGGTCGATCGCCACGAGGGCCTCGCAGACGTCGCTCGGTTGGAGCAGATGTTCCGCCGAGCGGGGTGGAGCCCGGGACCACTCCAGCCCGCCTCCCTGGGACCACGGGCTGAGCCGTCGGCCGCGGCCCCTCTGCCGCGAACCTCCGAACCTGCCGATCCCGATTTGGGCCCAGCCAGCCCGAGCCCCCGCCAGGAACCGGAACAACCGTCGGTGGCCGCCGTCCGAGGCGGTCAGGTGGTGGACGTTGGCGGCCAGCCCCGGGTGTCCGAACAAACCCTGGTGGCCGCCTCGGTGCGCATCCGCATCGAAGAAAGCGACGGCCACTCTTGGGGGACGGGCACCATCATCGACGCCCGGCAGGGCCAAGCGCTGATCCTCACCTGTGGCCATATCTTTCGTCAGTCGAGCGGCAACGGGAGCATCACCGTGGACCTGTTCGGCCCGACACCAGCCAAAGGGTTGCCGGGCCAACTGATCAGCTACGACGTCCAGCGGGACATCGGCCTGCTGGTGATCCGCACGCCGGGCCCGGTCGTCAGTGCCCGGGTGGCCCCACCCGGCTACCGTGTCCGGCCCGGAGACCCGGTCTATACGGTTGGTTGCAGTCACGGCCGATCGCCCACGGTCCGCCGCACGAGCATCTCGTCGTTGAACCGGTACCTGGGGCCCCCGAACATCGAGGTGGCTGGTCTGCCTGTCCAGGGCCGGAGCGGCGGTGGGCTGTTCTCCAAAGAAGGACTGGTGATCGGCGTGTGCAATGCGGCCGATCCGGCAGAGAACCAAGGGCTTTACGCGGCGCTTGAATCGATCCACGCCCAGCTGGACGAAGCCCGCCTGGCCTTCGTGTATCAGGGCGAAGCGGATGAGGCGGCGGCTTCCAGCGTGGCCCAGGGCATCCCGGCCATGCCCAAGACCATGCCTGCACCCAGGGCACCCGCCGAAGTGGCCAGCACATCGGTCGGCGCGGCCACGGGCGACGGGTCAGCCAGTGGGGGGCTCAGCCCGGAGGCCCAAGCGGCCTTGGAGGAGATCCTGCGTCGCGCTGATGAGGGGGCGGAGGTGATATGCATCATCCGCTCTCGTACCGACCCAACAGCCCCCAGCGAGATCATTACCCTGAACCATGTCCCGCCCGCCTTCGCAGAAAAGCTGGCCGCCGAAGCCACACGGCGGGCCGCGGCCTCAAGGACCCGGGGGACGCCCAGTGCCGCCCGCCAGATCCCACGGGTGGTCTACCCGACGCAGCTCTCCTACCCAAAACCGGCCCAGGCACGACGGGCCGGCCAGCCCACGGGTGTCTCCAGACGCGCCGGTCCGGAATGGGTCCCGCAGTGGCTGAACCTTCAGCCTCGAGCCAACTGACTGCCCTCCCCAGCTCGGGCTGGAACCCATGGGCGGGCGCCGCCCGAGGGCCACAAGAATCGCACCCCGTCCGACGGATTGGAGACGGGCGTTTGGGGCGACTTGCGGATCCGATGAGACACCGGCTGCGGCGGCGTGGGGGTGGTGAACGAGGCGGGGCAGATCCCGTTGGTCTGGCGCGTGACCCGGAAGGTGTCGCCCTTCGCCGCAGTACTCGATCCCCGACACCTGCAACGATTCAAGAACGAGGCCCGGGCCGCCGCCGTGGTCGTTGGCCTTCGATGGCGTCTCGGCCATCCCGAAGGGGCCTTCCTGCGGGCAGCACGCGGGCCCGTTGCGGCGATACGGGCCGGCGGGGTATCGTCTTGGGCAGGTGAGCGGCGAGGACGAAGGGAAGGGAGGTAGCCGATGGGTAGTCTGCTTGCAGCGGGAATGGTTCTGTCGGCAGTCAGTGCCGCGGGGGACCAGGACGCAGGTTTGCCGGCCAACGCGTTTGTCGAGGTGTGCCGTAGCGAAACAGGGGGTCACTTCTTCAGCCAAGTGATTTATGCCCCTTCGGCCGGCGTGTTCGTTTCATGGGGAACCCAAACACATCACCACCCGATCCGCACGCACGAGACGCGGCATTTCGTCCCCGGGGAGAACCGGTGGGTGGACGCGTTCCCCGAAGCGGTGGCGGAGGCGTGGGCGGGCCATCCCAAGCAGTGGCCGGGCTGGAACATCTGTGCCCCGGCGGGGAGTTTCTACCAGCGGGACGGGATCGCGATGCCCCGACCGACGAGCAGCTTCTACCAGGTCTGCTGGGACGATCACAACGGGCGTGTGCTCTTTTACGTCGGCTCGATGACCTTCAGCTACGATCCGGTGAGCCGATTGTGGGAGCTGATCTATGACAAGGACGAGCAATGCCAGCCGCCGGCGCTGTTGCTGTGGGGATCCCTTTGCTACGACCCGGTCAACAAACAGGTACTGTTGTTCGGCGGGGGCGGCGTCGACCGGCCGGATGGGCGGCCGCACACATGGGCTTTGGATGTCACCACCGATCGATGGCGACCGCTGGAGCTGGAGATCGAACCGGCGGCTCGCTGCAATTCACGGATGGTCTATGTCCGCCGCCATGAGTTGATCGTCCTTTTCGGCGGCGACGGCCAAGACCGGGCTTTGGCCGACACCTGGGTCTTCGACGTGCGTCGACGCCGCTGGCGCCAATGCCGTCCGCCGCGGAGTCCTCACGCGAGGCACTGTCACGCCATGGTGGCTCTGGACCAGTCGGGCAAGGTGCTGTTGGTGGGCGGCCGGGCGGTGGAACCGAGCCGGATGGGGGAGAGCAATCGCCGTGATCTTTCCGACCAGGTATGGGTGTACGATCCGGGGGACGACCGGTGGACTCCGCTGGATATCAAGCCCCCGGAGATTGCTCCGCACCAGTGGTATTGCGCCGAAGGGATACCCGGCACGGACGAAATACTGCTGGTGGTCACCTCGAAGTACGATCACAGCCAAATCACGTACCGCTTCCGCTACGACCGGGCCGCGCCGGTGGCGGACATCGAAGGCGCGGCGCCCGGCACGTTCGCCTACAAGACGACTCGCACCAAGGCCTGGTACGAAGACGTGCCACCACCGGACCGCCAGGCCCACCGGGAGTGGCTGGCCGAATTGCCCCCGAACCGCTGGATCGAAGTGCACCCGCCCAAGTCGACCGTCGGGCGGACGTGGGGCACAGCTCTTTTCGACACGGACCGCGGCATCGCCATGAAATGGGGCGGCGGCCACAGCGGCTACCAGGGCACCGACATGGCCTTCTACGACGTCGAAGCCAACCTCTTCACCATCGACCGCACGGCGGCGTTCACGCCCGAACCGTTCGACCGCTGGGGCCGGCGCCCGTGCGGGCGGACGTTTTTCAACCAACCGTGGACACGCCACATGCGGCATACCTGCGCCTACGACGCGCGGCTCGGCGTGGCCGTGTTCACCGATGCCGGGGGGTCGGAGTGGTACGACCGGACCCAGAACGCCGTGGTCAAACACACCTGGCTGTACGATCCGGTCCGTCGGCGGTGGCTGGAACCGATCCGCCAGCCTTTCCCCGGCGGCGGGTCCGTCTCGCCCATCGCCGTGCCCACTCCACAAGGTGTGGTGGTCTACCAACACGCGCCGGGACGTACCTGGGAGGACAGCGGCATGATGTATCGGCTGGCGGGCCAACCGGGGCGGCCGGAGACGTGGCGATGGGAGACGATCGACATCGTCGGGACCGACCGGCCCTACCAGCGCGAACACATGACCATCGTCTACGACGCAAAACGGGACCGGCTGGTCTTCCTCAGCCGGGAGCGCCAGTCGGGCGAGCCACGATTGTGGTTCTTTTCCATGTCCGAGCGGCGTTGGATCCAGGCGTCGCCTCAGCCGGCCGGCGGCGTGAGCACTCGCGAGGCGGTCTACGTGCCCGATCAGGACGCCATTTTGGCCTACGGGCCCGCCTACGATGGTGACCAGATCTGGACTCGGGTCTATCTCTGCCCGACCAACCGCTGGATCCCCCTATCCATCGAGACGCCCCAATTCACAGTTCACGAAGTGGCCTTGGAGTACGACCCGATCCACAAGGTGGCTGTGCTCCTGTGGCCGCCGCGATTCGAAGCCGACTTGCGCCCCCATCTGCTGCGACTCGACGTCGAACGATGGGCCGGCGCGCAAATGGATCGCTCAGACGACGGACCATCGAGGGGGCGGGCCCGGATCGGTCAGCGAGGGCTGGGGGCCTCGACCCGATCCCGCAACACCGTGCCGCGGAGGATCTCTTCGGCCGCAGCGTGAAATCCGTAGAGCACTGCTTCGCCCATATCGAACGGAAAGCGCCGCGTCCGGGATATGCGACTGGCGCGGCGGGCCAACTCCAGCCGGTCCACGGGCTGGGCGCGGGGCAGTCCGAAGATGATCTTGTTGCCCGCGCCGCGCACATCGAGGATATAAACGGCTTCGAATACGTCCTGATAGGTGAGAATCATCGAATCGTAAAGCCGGTTCGAACTGCGGCTCCAAACGTTGCCCACCACGATGCCGCCGGGAGCCAGTATCCCGCGCACGGCCGTCAGGAATTCGCGCGTCGCCAAATGATAGGGGATGCTGTCCGGCCCAAAGGCGTCCAGGAACACGATGTCGTACCGGCTCCGGCACCGCTCGACGAATCGCCGACCGTCCTGGACGTACGCCTTCATCAGGGCATCCTCGCGGAACCCGAAGAACTGCTTGGCCACCGCCACCACTTCCGGATCGATGTCCACCACGTCGATGATCGTCTGGGGGTAATGCTTGTGCAAAAAACTGGGGATCGTCCCGCCGCCCAACCCGATGATCAGTACGCGGCGAGGTTCTTCCACGAAGGCCAAACCCACGGGCATGGCGCGGGCATAGGCCAACTCAATGAGGTCCGGATCATCCGGCTTCACCACGCTCTGGCGCACGCCACCGCGCTCGAAATACAGGGTCCGCATCCCACGACCGTCCTCTGTTACCAGGATCGTGTTGTACGCCGACTGCCTCTCGTAGAGAATCTTCTCCTGGCCCAAACTCGCAAAACAAGCCGCCGCGACAGCCAAGAGGACAACCAGAAGCAGCCGTTTTCGACGAAACATCACCCGCACCCTGAAATCAACAGCCCCGCCACACCCTGTCGCCGCCCTCCCGGTGGGCGTGACCACCTGAATCACAACGGATCCGTCCCTTTGTGTCACACCCCGCCATTAAACCTCAACAGCCCCCCGCAGCGCCCGAGCCAACATGCCTCGGCCCTCGTGGCCCGCCCCTTTTCCACCACAGGGTCGTTTCATGCGGCGCCGGCGGCTGGCCGCCGGCGCTGTGATACCCCTATTCTAAACGAACCGTCCGTCAGATCCACCCGCGGAGCCGGTACCACAGCATCCCCAGCCACTCGTGGGCCGCGTCTTCCACGTCCCCGGCGGCATCCGGATCGGGCAGGAATCGAAAAAGCCCCCAGCGGAACTCGGTCGCCCGATAGTAGCATCCTGCCGGGATGACCTGGAACCCCTGGGCGGCGAAACACAACACCGCTCTGCGCATATGCTGTGCGTCGGTGACCAGCACGATGGTGCTGATCTGCCGTTCGCGCAACAACCGAGCCGTCTTCGCCGCGTTCTCGTACGTGTTACGCGACTGGCCCTCCGTGATCACGTCCTCCTGGGGTACCCCCATCTCGACGAGAAACGCCTTCATCAGCTCGGCCGTGGCCAGCCCCCGGTCCTCGGCGTGCACCTTGCCACCGGTGGCCACAACCGGCCTCCGTCGCCCCCGGTGATAGAGCCTGGCGGCGTATACGCAGCGGCGCAACGAACTGTCGCCCAGCTCCGCTTTCCGCCGCGTCTTGTCCGGCCGGAATGTGCTGCCGCTCAAGACCACAATGGCTTCTCCGGATGCCACGTCTGCCTCGCCCCGTGGATAGGCCCATTCCAGTGATCCGAGGGCCAGATAGGCTACCGCATCCGTCGAACCGGCCCACAGGAGAACAAAGGCAACCGTCAACAGAATGAGCCGGCGCCGGTGGCGTGGTCGCTTCAGCCACAAGGCAACCAGACCAGCAGCGACCGCCAAGTGAAGCACCACAAAGGGTTCGCTCAGCCGAACAAAAAACGAATACATGAGCTACAATGTCCTCCAAACGGATAGGGGCGGGCGCCGGAAGTCGTCTGTGACAAGATCCCGTCACACGGACCGGCGCGGGTACATCGGTCCGGGTCGGCACCAATCCATTCCAGGCTCTGTCCCTGAACTGATATTCTCTGTTTTTGGGTGATCTGCGAAAATACGGGCGTTCCGTATTCTCAGAATTCCAGAATTTCAGAGGTACGAGGCCAAGGATGGCACGTCACCGTTTGACCGATGCGCAGTGGGAATTGATAGCGGACGTTTTCCCGGAACCGGCCGCGGCCGGGCGTCCTTCCGTGGACCCGCGGGACATGATGGATGCGATTCTCTGGAGATTACGGACCGGCGCGCCATGGCGGGATCTGCCTGAGGAATTCGGGCCGTGGAACTCCGTGGATAACCACTTGGACCCGTGGAATTCCAACGGCACACTGCATGAGATGAAGCGGCGACTGCGGCGAAGGATTGTCGATGAGGAGGGCATCGATGCGGAACTGGGGTGTATTGATGGGACCGTGGTCCGAGCCGCCCGGTGTGCCGCTGGTGGCGCAAAAAAGGGATCCCGAGGAGCCGGACGATCTGGTGGGCTCAGTGTTGATCTGTGGGCCCTGCGAGAGCCGCGTTGGTCCCGGCGCGGACGTCGTGAGTGTGACCGCAAGGAGAGCCACAATCACGATCGCGCCAAATGCCGCCCCAGTAGCAATCCGGAGGCGTCGGTACAGCTTCGCTGCGCTGCGTCGCCCACGTACTCGGAGCTTGAACCACTCCGTGGCAGTCGTTACGCCAGGCGGCTTTGGAGAAAGCGCCCCCGGCGCCCCACGCGCAGGACTTTCCGGCCTGGCCCCAGCTGAGGCTCGCGCGCCGCTCAGCTTCAGGCGTTGGCCCCAACCCGGGCAATGGTACCGGAGAACACCGGGGCCGGCAGGAATCTGCACGATTCCAGTGACTTGACCGCCCTTGGGACACCGCACTCGTAAAGACATGGCTGAACCCCATGCATACGATGTCATTGCCACCCAACGTGTGTCAAGCCTGGTCGCCCCGAGGGGCCGGGTCGACTTTCCCCACTGATGGGTGGGTGTCCCCGCGCCCGCCAGCGATCGGTCATCTAGCGGGACTCGCCCAGTCTCCGCGTTTTTCCGACTCTGCGAAAGCCCCGTTCGCTTGCCCAGCCATGTGGTTCGGATGGCCACAACGCACTACGGGCTGTCGGGACATTCCCGCCTTCGAAAA
>DQVB01000631.1 GCA_015661985.1 Planctomycetota bacterium
CGCCACCGTGCGGCTGCGCCGGCGTCCTAGGGCCGCGTCACGGTCAGGCGGAGCGGCCGGCCAGCTTGGACCTCGACCGGCAGGCCCTCGTGCAGCTGCCGGCCGGTGCACTTGCCTACGGTCTGGGCGGTCAGGTCCTGGACGACGTACATCCTATCGTCCGGCTCGACGGTGAACCATTCCGGCACGGTGTTCATCCGTGGCCAGTCCTTGGTGAAGCCGAGGTAGAGGCGGTGGCGGGGGATGTCGAAGACCAGTTTGCCCCGGTAGCTGCGGGATGCCTGGATGACAACGGCCAGCCCGCCATCCAGGGGCGCGGCACCCAGCTTCAAGTCACGACGCCACGGATCCAGGGTCGTGTTGCGCGTATGCAGCATGGCGTGGATGAGCACCGTGCGGATGGTGTTCGAATCGAGTTTGTGGGTGTCCCAAAGCCGAGCGGTCTCCAGGGGTTGCGACGAGTCCACCAGATGGCGGGCGATCTCCCGATCGGCCCAACGCAAACCTTCAGGCACTGGCACGCGGTTGAGCAGGTACAGACCGCCCTCCACAGAGTCGGCGATGTTGTCCAGGGAATTGTGGTCCCAGTTGAAGTTCTCGTAGCGCGGCTTCAGGAGATTGCTTAAAGCAAAGGCCACTTGCCGGCGGTAGCGCCCTTCGCCGGTGGCCATGTCGTAGTCGAGGAAGGCGACGTAGTCGTAGCCCCAGCCGTCGCGGAGGATCACGTCGTCGTGGGGCCCGGGGGCCGGCTGGAGTTGGGCGATGATGATGCCGTCCGAATTGGTGCCGCGGCGCAGGATCTCGTCCAGCATAAAGCGCACGTGGGGCCTGTAGCGATCGAAATGCTCCCGATCGGCCACCGAATCGATGGCCAACAGCAGCCCCAAGCCGCCGATGATCTCGCAACCGTGATCCGACAGCCGCGCGGGGACGAAGCCACCGGGGTTGAGGTAGTAGTCGGCCAGCCGGTGGGCCCAATCCAGGTACCGGCGCCGGCCGGTCATCGTGTAGAGCCGCGGCAACACCTGGAGCAGTTCTCCATTGACCTCCAGGTTGGTTGACGGGATCTTGCCGTAGGGCGTATCCACCGGGGCGTGGCGGAAGATGTCTTCCACGATTCCTCTGAGGCGGTCGAACCACGCGTCCTTGCCCGTCAGCTCGACGATCGGCGTCAGTCCGTCCTTGGCGTATTCGCTGGCCCCGAAAACCACGGCGTCCAGCGGCATGGGCACTTGCTCGCCACGGGCCACGTCGTAGGTGACCGGCAGGCGGTCCAGGCGGTTGCACAGCCGCTGTTCGGCCTCCAGGATCTGGCGCATCGGACCTTCCAGTACCTGGCGGTCCACGAAGTACGCCGCCCACACGGCGAAGGGATAGCAATCGGCGGCCGTATCACGGTAGTTCCATTCGTCGGCCATCGAGCCGTATCGGCCACCGGGCCTCTGGGCCAGGTAGAGGTGCGTCTTCGGGTCGATGGCCGGGAGGCACCTCTCGTGGAGCCAGCGATGGACTTTGCTCAGCGAATAGCCGGCGATGGCGGCCGACCGCTCGGCCCGGGCCAGCGCCTTCTCGTGCGATGGGTCCTCGTCCGCCGCCGTCGCCGTCAGCAGGGGGGCACACCACTGGCCCGCCATCAACACAAACATCCACTGCCTGATCCATCCACCCATCATGTTTGTCCTTTTCACACGTACGTCCACCCCTCGATAGCTCGGGGGCCTCAAGTATCACGCGCCGGCCCGCCAGTGCAAGTCTTCCGCGTAGACTCCGTGGCGGTCATTCGCACGGCGGGCGCCGGCGAAGCTCTTTCTTGCGGGAGTGTTTGTGTTTGTGGGCCAACCGCTTTTCCCGGGCGGCCCGGGTGGGGCGCGTGGGCTTTCGCCGTTTCGGCGCGCGGGCCGCTTCGGCGAGCATCTGGCGCAGTTTTTCCAGGCAGTCGGCCACGTTGCGGCCCGCGTCGCGGAACCGTTGGCTCGTGATAACCAACTCGCCAGCCGCGTTGATCCGCCGGCCGTAACGGGCCACCAGCCGCGCCTTCACCGCTTCCGGGATGCTCGGGCTATGGGCCACACGCCAGCGCAGAGTGGCCTTGCTGTTCACCTTGTTGACGTTCTGTCCGCCCGGCCCCGAGCTGCGGGCGAAGGTGAAGCGGAACTCACGCAAAGGAATCTTCAAGCGAGGGTTGACGACCAGCATCGCAAGGACTCGTTCCCCATGCCGGCGGGCGCCCCCCAGGGCGAGGCCCACCACGAAAACCAAGAGACCTCCCACTCCACCATAACCACAACCGAGGGTTTGTCCAAGCGAGCCACGGAGCCAGGCCGTGGGTTTTTCGGACCCTGCCCATTCACGGCCTGTGGCCGCGTGGACCGGGCCCCGCCGAGGCGCTGAGGCCAGCACCACAGGCGCAGAGGGGACCGGAGCGGACCGCCGATTGTGGGGCGGCCGGTCCTCGCCCAAGCCTCGAGAGCGGCGATCTGCTGTCGAGTGGCCGGAAGGGAGAGATTTCCGACACGCTGCAGGGGAGCCGGTGCACGAGGATCGCGTCTGCGGGACGGTTGAAGGAAGGGGGGATCCGGATTAACATAGACTGGCGGCAGGCAGCATCAGATGTCCCCTCAGCCCGGGAAAGAACAGGTGCGACCAATGTCCGCGCTCGTCCCCATCTCGACGCCCGTCGTACTTGGTGCATCGACGGTCTTCTCATGGTTCGGGCTGCTCTACTTCGGCACGCCCGTCCTGGTGCTCGTGCTGGCCTCGATCTGTTTCTCAACTCGTAACTGCAAGGTGTTTTGGCTGTTGGTGTGCGGGGCCAGCTGTGCGATCGCCGCTCTCGCTGTCGCGATCGGTTCCCTTTTCGGAGACCCCCGGTCGCCACTCAGCGACGGTCAGCAGGCCCTGTTGGCGAATATCATTGTTTGCGCTGCGTCAATCGTTGGAGTCCTCGGTTGTCGGGTTGTCCACGACCTGGTGCGGAAACTACGCGGCCGGCGGTGCCTTTCGGACTCCAGCGCTTTGCCGCATTAGAGAGTCGGTCGCGCGGGTCAGCCTTGAATTCGAACATCCGCGATTCCTCCACGGTCACGGAGGAGGGGCCTTCATGGGAGATCGAGCAAACCTGGTGGTGATTCAAGATGGTTCAGTGAGGGCGTACTATGATCAGTGGGCGGCGTTGGGTTGCCTGCATTTCTTTGCGGACGGGGCTGACGAGGCGATCGGCGTTCCGGCCGAGTTGGAACCGGCCACAGAGCCGATGGATTGGGCCTTTGCAGAGGGTGGTTGCCTGATCGACTTGGACCACAGGGCGGCCATCGTGTTCGGCGAGGTGCTCGACGAACCCGAGTTCGATCTCCATGGGTTTGAGGAACTGCCCGCCGGCGACGAGGTCCCAGAGTTCGAGCCGATGGAGTACCTGCAGCCGATCAGGTCGGCATGGCGTGGCTGGAGATTGATCTTCGACGGCCGACGTGTCGATGCTTTTGCCGCGTACCTTCAGGCGAAACAGATCCACGGAATTCAATGCCAGCCGCTCTCGCATCCACCGGACGCCAGGCCACAGTGCGAGGTCTACACGTAATGTTCACCAACAAGCGGGCAGTATCCCCGCGCGCCCCGACGCGGTGCGAGGCCGGCGTCAGGGGCGAGAGGAGAATAGCCGTTGGGTCGACGGCAAGGCTTGGAACGACAGACCTTCTTTCGGCTCAAGGCGTCACTGCGAGCGGCGGGGCGAGGCAGCAAGCTCCCCCCCCAACGTTACGGAAAGGAAACGCAGGATGGACGTTCTTGTCCGTCAATCATGGGCTCGACCGGCGGCTCCGGCAAGTGTGGCAGAACTCACGTTTTGCGAGATCTGTGGTTCCCAGACTATGGCGCGTTTTGTCCCATTCACGACGGACAGGAATGGCCATCCTGCCCTGCCGGTTTGCAACGCCCGGATGTACAGTGGTCATGGTTTCGGCATTCGTCCCCGGGCCGCAGCTTGGGGACGAGGGTGAGAAGACCAATTCGATCGTAGGCGGCGCCTCCGTACGGCAACCTGCACCCGCGTCAC
>DQVB01000384.1 GCA_015661985.1 Planctomycetota bacterium
CGGGGAAGGGTGGGACAAGGTTGTCGCCCGTGGCGGTGGGCCGGCGCAAACGGGCTGGACCTGGCGCCCGCGCCCTTTTGCCCCAGATCAGTTCTTTGCCGCCACCTCGGGCCCACCGCTGAGACCGTTTGCTTGTCCCACCCTAGGAATTCGGCCGCCCCGTGAACGCTTACGTAATCACACACCAGGGCAGGATAGTCCCCCGCATGAGGAGGAAGCAAGCGGGGGTGGTCCGTCCTTTGGCCAGCATAGCGCCGTTCACACAGCCCGGCGCCCCCACTTGCGCCTGAATTGACAGAAGTCGCTGAAGACCAATTGACAGGGGAAGTTGTGCGGGTAAGCTGAGGAGTGTCGGAAGCCATTTCGGAAGCTTCCAGGATGGTTCACGACCGGTGATTGGTCACTTGGAGAGAGGTGTGTCGTATCCTTTCGACCGGGGACATCGAACCACGCCGGTGTCGCGGCGAACGTTCCTGCAGTCGGCCGCGGCGCCGACGTTCATCTCAGGCGCCCTGGGGCCTGAAGGGGCCGGGGCGGCAGCGCCCAACCTCGCTCCCTTCTTCCGAACGCGGGGCGTAGTGCTGGTGCCCTCCGATATCACGACGTGGGATTGGCCCCGGCAAGCCAAGCGATCCGGGCTGACAACGATCGCCACCCACCCCACTCCACACCAGGTGGCTGCATTCATCAAGTCGGACGCAGGCCAGAAGTTCCTGGAGGCTTGTGGCCGCCTGGGGATCGAAGTAGAACATGAACTGCATGCCATGCGCGATTTGCTGCCGAGGGACCTGTTCGCCAAAGATCCCACAATGTTCCGCATGAACGAGAAGGGGGATCGCACAGCCGACTGGAATCTCTGCGTCCATTCCAAAGCCGCAATGCAGGTGGTGTGCGAGAATGCGGTAAGGTATGCCCGGGTGCTGGGACCGACTACCGGCAGGTACTTCTACTGGATCGACGACGGCAGGCCCATGTGCCGGTGCCCGAGGTGCCGAGGGCTTTCCGATAGCGACCAGGCCCTGATCCTGGAGAATGCCATGCTGCGGGCCCTGCGCCCACTCGACCCGCGTGCCTCTCTGGCGCATCTGGCGTACGCCAACACATATGGCGCCCCGAGCCAAGTGAAGCCCGCCGAGGGCGTCTTCCTGGAATTCGCTCCGATCCACCGGAATTACGACGTGCCCTTTCGCAATCGCGACTGCCGGTTTGGCCATCACACCCATGGGCAACTGTTGGACGCTCTCGATGCCAACCTGGCTGTCTTCGGGTCCGATGGTGCCCAGGCCCTGGAGTACTGGCTCGACGAGTCGCGGTTTCTCCGGCAGCTGAGAATGCCTCGGCCGCCTCGTATCAAGATCCCCTGGAACCGACAGGTGTTTCGCCAGGATCTGGAAACTTACGCCAAGCGTGGCATCCGGCAGATCACCACATTCGCTGTCAAGGTCGACGGACAGTACCTCAAGCGCTTTGGCCGCCCTCCGCTGGACGAGTATGGTAGTGATCTCAAGCGCTGGCCTGACCTGGGGCGCGTGCGCGGATGATGATCCGCAAAGAGTGCTGCCCGACGCCGCGTAAAGGCTGCGGCCGTCAGCCGGGTCAAACCGCAAAGGATTGCGATGTGTTCCGGTTGTTCTGTAAAAGGAATGGGGCGATTGCCTCAAATCGAGGTGTCCGATCACCGTTTGCCAGGGCGGTCACGGCCGGCCGCTGATCCACACCAGATGGGTATCGGCCCTGGCGCCAGGGCAGCCACGTTCTTGGGGCCCAGTGGTCTGTGCGCCACACGTGGCACTTTCCCCGCGGCGACAGCGGGCGCAGGGCTTCATCACACGGCCCACAAGCCTCGGGTCGAGCACAGGTCTTCAGCTCCCCGAGGATGGACCGCCGCGCGCCTGCCAAAAGGCCGGGCCGCCGATCCGTGATTTTTGCGCCAACGGAAATCATTGGCTTGTCCCTTTTATCCGTCAAATCCGCCTATTTTTCCTGGTCGTTCAATTCTCTCCGGCTTCCGCGACGATCATCGATTTCGGCGGGACATACTACGCGCCGTTTGCCTGCCCCAGTGTGCCGGGCCCCCGGAATTTCCGACTCGGTACCAGCCGAAGCCCGTGCCAAGCAGATTCGAAGTGCAACGAAAGGACCATTCGGTGGGGACATCCAAGACCGCAAGCAAGGGCCCGAAGAAGAAGCAGACCAGCACGAAGCGCACCAGTTCAACCCCTTCGCAGGCAGCAAAAGCCGGGGCGAAGCCGGGCGCGTCCAGTGCCGAGGTCACGATGGACCGCCGCGGCGGCGCCGACCGGCGCTCGGGCGAAGATCGGCGGAAGAAGAACGAACCGGTGGCGGTTGAACGGCGGACAATCCAGCGGCGGGCCAAGGTAAACCGCCGCCGGCAGATCGACCCGACTACCTGCGAGCGGGATTACACGGCCGATGAAATCGAATTCATGACGGCCTTGGAGAACTACAAGCGCACCAGTGGCCGTATGTTCCCCACGTGCAGCGAGATCCTGGAGGTCCTCAGAGGCCTGGGCTATGAGAAACGGCCCGTGGCTCAGCCCGACCAGAGTGCCGGAGAGGAACCAGAGCAGGCTCGGAGCGCTGAGACGGGCGCCGAGGAGGGCAGCGATTCCCAACGCCCCCCAGCAGCACCGCGCGACCCGTCGGCGACTCCACCCGCCCCGCCAACTGCCCAAACCGGTTGAGTCGGCCGGCGCCAAGCTCCCGGCCCAGGCCAACGGCATCGGCCACGCGCCGACGTTCGATTTGTGGCGGCCGACGGCCCAGGACGGCGGCCGGGCGGCTTGCGCGTCGGTTAGACCGTTATCAGGCGGAAAGCGTGAATTTTGTTCACGTTTTTGATGGAAGGAGTGTTTTCGACCGTGCGAAGTGAAGCGCGAACAGCGGTGGGTGGGCAGCAGTGGCCGGGTGGAGCGGTGACGTGGAGCGCGTTTTTGGAATCTCTCGCGGCCGACACGGGGGAGCGGTTCCCAACTCCCGGGTACTTCGAATAATCAACCTGGGGTTTATGTTCCCGACGCGTCGCGCACGTGTCTATTCTGGAGCACGGCGGCAGCAGAAACCCCACTGAATCCCGACACTTGCGACCCAAACGACATATACAAACTATCAACGGCAGGTGGCCTCCTCAATGAGCCTGTCGCAGTGGCGGGTCGCCTGCCACAAGCGCCCACCCCGGAAGAGCGGCTCAAGCACGTAGCCGCCATGTTGGCCGGGCCGTCCGCCGCTACGTGCGAAACTCGGCCACACGCCGCAGCTCATCCCGCGAAATTGGCGCCGGGCGATGCCCCACACCTTCGCCTGCAAAGGGACAGCGGCGCTAGCGCTACCACCCCTGCACCCGGGGCATCCAGAACGGCCGCAAGGCGTGCCCTTCTCACTCATTGCCCGCCGGCGAAATCGAGCGGGTAGTGATCGACGAGATTCGGGCTATTGGCCGCGACCGCACTTTGCGGGCGGAGGTGCTCCGGCAAGCCCAAGAGCGGTTCGGGGCCGAGCGGGCCGAGCTTGTCACCGAAGAGCAGGGGTTGAAACGCGAACTTGCTTGGCACCATGCCGAACTGCGTCGATGGCTTGCCGAGCATCTGGGCAGCACCCCGACCGCCCGCCGCAACACCAGCTACCGCGAATTCCGCAAGAAACGACGCAACCCCGTGCCGCCACCTGCCTCACACCGATTCGTCAGGCCAGCCTTGAAGCTACCGGCCCCGGTGGCGGAGCCGTC
>DQVB01000699.1 GCA_015661985.1 Planctomycetota bacterium
GCCGCGCCGCGTAGGAACCCCCGCCGGTTCAAGCGCCCCCGCCCCGCCCTCGGGCAAACTGATCGCCTGCGTCTCATAACAGGACTCCCGAACAGAACAGTGGCCGACAAACCAGCCTCAAGGCTATCTCCCCCAAGGCCTTGTGTCAAACACGCCAAACCCGTGACACGAGACGTCTACACCAGGCCCCTGAAAGAGGCTTCGTGGGGGATCATGCCGCGCAGTGTGCCCTGGTTGTCGCTGTCATCCCCAGGCTCGAATGTGATCGCCCCATCCCTTCCCGCCCCCCCACCGCGTCGGGATCACAAAAGGGCAAAGGTCACACAAAAGCGCGGGGTGGTCAGTGCCGGCCGTACACCGTGAGAGCCAATGGGCGATACACAAGCTCGAGGCCCCGAAACGCAATACCTCTGCACCCCGCCTGCCCGGGAAAGATCCTTGCCGAAAAGGCAACGCCGAGTCCTTGGGTCCGCCCAAGGTGATGGAAGCCCCGTGCAGCGGCGCCCCTTCGAACCCGGCCAGGCCCCAACTATTCCGAAGCGTCTTGGCCTGATCTCGACACACGATGGAAGTTCTCGGCCAGCGCATAGATGCTGGCCACCGTTTGGATGAATCGATCCGTGCGCTCGTCGGGCGGGGCCTTGCCCGGGGCCTCGGCCAAAGCGGTGCGCACTTGCCGCTGCCGTTTCTCCAGCGCCTCCTGATCCACCTCCAGGCTGGCCCCCAGGGCCCCCAGGGCGTCAATCACCCGCTGCCGCATGGGCGGCAACTTGGGAAGCAGGGTGCCCGGGTTGTTGATGAATCGCGTGCATAGCCTGGGGATCTCCACGTCTGCCCGACTGAGGACATTGGCCAGCCAATCCCGGGGGGGTCTGGCAGTACCCATCACTGGCGACCTCCTGGTAGTATCTTACCCGACAGCCGCGAGTGCCTCGAGCCAACTGCGCGGGTCCGGTCGTTGTTTTGGGGCAAGTTGCAGGGCATCCAATCTATCTGGCGGCGCTACGAGCACCCAAAGGGATGCGAAGCGCCCGTAGAGCCAACCGCCGCTCGGCAGCAGCCCGCCAGCGGTCCGGAAACGGCTCCGGTACCCTTACCCAGCCCTACGTCTGGTGGCGCATATACTTAACCACAAGACGGGGCCGAGCCGCCGCAATACACGCCTCGATCGACGGTAGGGGATGGCTCGCCCGTCCTGGGCCCCAGCGGGGCCGCTCGACTGCCGCGGAGTCCTGCGGGGCCTCGCCTCCCCAGTTCGAGTCATCACACCTTCCCCATGTAGGTCAGTCTAATCGGCAGGGAAGTGGGCTGCAAGGCCCCGCTGGACGGAGCTTCAGGCAGCGAGCGGCCGCGGCAGGGGGCGCACGGCGTGCCATCGGGTTACGGCAATCCCCGTTGGGCAAGTGTGGGTAGGCTGAGACAAGTGTAGCGATTGCGCCGGTTAGGGTGATCCTATGTGGACCCAGTTGCCGATCTGAGGTCTATGGCGTGGCGTCCCGTTACGATCCCAATCCCGATTGCCGTAAGTGTCCTGCTGTGGGCCGGCCTGCCGGGGTCTGGGGCGCCGGCCCAGGAGCCCTGGCGAGTCGTGTTACCTGAACAGCGCCACCTGAGGGTTCGCCCACCCGGGGCGCTTCCGCAAGCGCGGCTTCCTGATGTACCCGCCCCGTGGACGGTAACCAACCCGCACCCGGAGGGGGAAGGCCGCTATGTGTCGCTGGATGAGGCGATCCGCATCGCCCTGGAAAACTCCGAGGCCATTCGGGTCTTGGCCGGCGTGGGCACGGCCGCCAGCGGGGCGACGATCTATGACCCGGCCATTGTCAACACCGGAGTGGACGAGGCGCGGGCCGTTTTTGATCCATCGGTCCAGGTGGACAACACCTTCCAGCGGCACCATAACCCGGTGGCGGGCTTCGATCCCGGCGATCCTTCGCAGGTGATCATCGGTGGCGACCCGACACACGATTACCTGATGTCCATGGGCCTTAGCAAGCGCACGGTCACCGGCGGCACGGCGGGCTTGCGTGCCCGTGTCAATCCGGCGCGTACAGAGGCGGAGGGTTTGCCGCTGAACCCCGAGTCCCGATCGTCTCTGGAGTTCAGCTACGTCCAACCCTTGTTCCAAGGGGGCGGGTATCGAGCCAATGTGGCGCCGATTGTCATCGCTCGGATCGACACGGAGCGATCGTTCTTCCAGATGAAAAGCGGCGTCGAGCGCCTCGTGCTGGGTGTGATCCAGGCGTATTGGGAGCTGGTCTTCGCTCGAACGGAAGTCTGGGTGCGTACGCAGCAGGTAGCCGAGGGCCAGGAGGCGTTGGATTTGGCCCAGGCACGGTTGGAGGTGGGCATGGGCAACCTGGGCGATGTGGCTCAGGCGCGGGCGGCATTGGCCGGTTTTCGAGCCAGCCTGGTCACGGCCCAGGCCAACGCCATCCAATGGGAAAGCGCGCTGCGTGACATGTTGGGATTGCCGCCTGCGGATGGCCCGCCCTTGGCTCCCTCCACCCCGCCTTCCGCCCTGTGGCTGGCCGCCGATTGGCAAGCCCTGGTGGCGTTGGCCGAACGCTATCGGCCGGACATCATCGAATTGAAGCTGGTCTTGGAGGCCGACCAGCAGCATTTGCTGCTGGCCCGGAACCAGGCCCTGCCGCGGGTGGATGCGGTGGCCTTGTATCGCTGGAACGGCTTGGCCGGCCGGACTCCGGACCGCCGGCTCAGCACGTCCGGCGCGGGCGAGTTTCCCGAGTGGCAGTTGGGCGTCAATTTCTCCGTCCCCATCGGGCTACGCCAGGAACGAGCGGCCTTGCGCCGCCAGGAGCTGATTGTGCTTCGTGACCGCGCAAACCTGGACGAAGCCCTTCACCGAGCTGTGCATCAGGTGGCTACGGCCTACCGGAATCTGGCCCAGCTGTACGAAGAGTACAAAGCCTTCCAGGAAGCTCGCAAAGCGGCCCGCGTGAACCTGGAGTTCCAAAGCGCCGATTACCGGGCCGGCCGCACGATTCTCTTGAACGTCCTCCAGGCGATCACGGATTGGGCCAACGCCGTGAACGCCGAAGCCCGCGCGCTGACGCGCTACAACACCGAACTGGCCAACCTCGAAGTGCAAACGGGCACGATCCTCCAGTCCCACGGCATCCGTTTCGTGGAAGAACGGCTCGGCTTCGTTGGCCCCCTGGGCCCGCTGGGCCGCCGAGCTTGTTATCCGGCGAGCACCCCGCCAGGGGCCAACGTCGAACGGTACGAAGCGGCCGAGCGGCCAGCCGAGCAATTCTTCCACCTGGAAGCACCACGGCCGCCACGTCGGTCGCGAC
>DQVB01000445.1 GCA_015661985.1 Planctomycetota bacterium
CCCCTGTCCCCTGTCCCCTGTCCCCTCGCACCTGGCCATAGACCAACCTGCCCACCGGCACCGTGAAGGTGCCCCGTGTGGTGGTTACCTCCAACTGCGACGTGCTGCCAACTCCTCCCTTGCCTTGCCTGCCGACGGTATGCACCAGGCCGCTCACGGCCCAGGCTCCCATCGTACCGCCTCCACGGCCGTCTTGTAGGCGTCGTAGGCTCCGGCCAACTCTTCTGTGGTGACCGGCCCCTTGTGGACCCAAATCCGGTAGTCCAGCCGGAACGGCTCGCCCGGCGGGAATGTCTTCGGCTTCACGCCCGGCCAACCCACGCAGAGCGGGCCATAGTGGCGGGTGAGCCACGTGGGCGGATAGTCCGGATGCGCGGGGTGCACGAAGACGGCCGCCCCGCTCCGCGCCGTTTCGTCGCCGAAGCGGGACGTGAAATCGGCCCACTCCAGCCGGGTGTCCGGCAAATCGGCTGTCGTGGGGCCGCTGGGTACGGTGATCACCGTACTGGGATCGTTCCGCGAGGGCGGGGCGAACCGCACGGTCAGGCCTCCGTAGCTCTTGCCCGGCGCGCCCCAAAGGGTGACCGGACGGTCGACGGCGATCCACACCATCTCCAGGTCCACCGACCGCGTGCCATCGGCCCGTCGGTACGCCCGCACCCAAATCCGCTCGACCATCACTTTTCGATCGCCAATGAACCAGCCGTTCTCTACGGCCAACACGGCAGCTGCCCGGCCAGCGTGGCGGCAAAGCCACCGGACGAACCGCTGCTCGATCCCACGATCCGCCCAGAGGTCATACTCCTGGCCGTCGATCCGCACATGGGGCCACGTCCAGAATACGCCGTGGTGGTGGTAGTGGTCGCGAGGAAAATCGTCCGTGAGCACCTCGCCGCTGAGGCCGTACAGCGGATGGATGTAACAGGACCGCTGGCGGCGCCGGTCGCTCTCCGGCACCGACTGGCCGACGATGACCCCATGGTTATAAACGTACACCGGCTCGGCGCCTTGGAACAAACCCAACGACTCCGGCGCGATATCGCGAAAGACGAACCTCGCATCGCGCGGCTCCTGCTCCCCAACTGCGATGAAGCGCCGTTCCCCGGCGCCCTCTCCACAGGGCGGGATCACAGCCGCCAACCGCCGCTTTTCCCCGCTCACCGTCCCGTCGTTGTCCATGCCCGGAAGCAAGTCGGCCGGGAGCACGCAGCCGCCGGCGCCCTGTTCGACCAACCGGATCGACCCGGCTGTCCCCACGGCATCGGCTGCCACGACCAAGGCGATCTCCAGCGGCCGGGCGCACGGCGGCACGACGACCACTACCTCGGCGCCCGAGGCCCCCGGGGGCTCGCTGCCCAGGCCAACGGCCACCAGCCATAGGGCCAGTGGAATCAGAAGTAACTCATCCCAAACCGATGCAGCTTCTGCGCGGTCGCTCATCTTCAGCCTCCTGCATCCAGGTACCCATCTGCGAAGCAGTATAGATGTCTTGACGCGGGGGTTCCACCAGCAGACTACGGTTCCGCCGCGCGCCGCTTCGTTCGTTCCCCACTTCGCCCTCGCCGATGGTCATCACCCCAGCGTTCCAGAAAGGAAACGCAGGATGGGCGTTCTTGCCCGTCCGTCATGGGTTCGACCGGGGAGTGCGGCTGGCCCGCGTCATTCATGACCTCGCAGGCCGCAGCGAGCAACCACGGCCTCTGCCGGAACTTCGGTCGCTCGGCCCACGAGCAAACTGGAGCACCGTGTATGCCACGCCGAATCGCCTTTGCGCTGCTCCGGCAACACTTTGCGCCACCTTGTTCCGGCCTGCGTGAATAATCCAGGCCGGTGTGGCAAAACCCACGTCTTGTGGGATCTACGATGACCAGTTTGTTGCGCGTTTTCTCCCACTTGTCACGGACGGGAATGGCCATCCCATCCTGGTGGTTTGCAACGCCCGGGGTCACTCAGGCTCGTCTACAGAAGCTTTACCTCTACGGCCGTCCCCTGACGCCTTGCGGAAAGGTACGCGCTGTAGATGGTAGAGATGGCGTCGGCGGCCAGGCTGCTGTCACTTTCTGGTTCGTCCCCGTAAGCGATGGTCCGGTAGAACGCTTCAATCTCTTGGGGATAGCCGGTGAACCAGTCTTCGTCGGGAGAGGTGCAGGTCCAGCCTTGTTTGGTGCCGATCTTTTCCACCGTATAGATGTCGCGGAAATATTCCTCTTTGGGGTTGTAGGTGAGCATGGCGGTGTTGGGATTGATGTTGCAGATGGTGCGGTGGTTGTTGGCGCAGACTTCCAGCCAGTTGTGGATACCGCCCAGCACGATATCGGAGGCGATCAGATCGGCGATGGTCCCATCTTCGAACTCGACGTGGATGGCCGCGAAGTCCTCGATATCGTAGTAATTCGAGCGGATGTGATCGGCATCGCGGAAGGCAGGCAGCCGGGTGATGGCGTGGGTCCGAGCGGACACGCTCCGCGGCCGGATGGGCCGCCCGTCGCGCGTGCGGCCTTCGACGCGCTTCAGGTACAACGCGGCGGTGAGCGGATGGCAGCCTTTACCGATCAGCACCCCGCCGCCGCAGCGGGCCGCGTAGGCGTAGTCGACCGAATGGGATCCGCTGTGGGCCTCTTCGCCGTGGATCCAGAGGATTTGGCCGCCCGTCTTTTCCAGGATCTCCCGCTCCTTCTGGATCGACGGCGCGTAGACCCAGTTTTCGGCGTACAGCAGCCGTCCCTGGCTGCGGCGTTCGGCTTCCAGGATGCGCTGGACGCTCTCCAACGCGCTCCGCAGCGCCGCTTCCATGTCGGCCCGATCCCAGTGGAAATCGGGCGAGCCGTCGCCGAAGTAACCCGTCAAAGGCTTCTCGCAAATGACGTACTTGTCCCGCTCCAACGCGGCCACCGAAATCGGTTCGTGGCTGACCGGCGGCGTGCACACATGGACGACGTCCACCTCGTCGAGCAGCCCTTCCAGGGTGGGGAAAAAGCGGATACCCCGCTTCTGGGCGTAGGCCTGACCGCCTTGGGCATCGATCGTGTGAACCCCGATCACCTGGACATCGGTTCCGTAGACCTTCAAGATCGCTTCATAATGGAAGGTGGCGGAAAAGCCCGCGCCGACCACGCCTGTGCGAACGGCCTTTTTCATGACGATTCTTCCCTGTGTCGCAGGAGAGCAAGACGGTCAACACCGGGATACCACGTGGTCCCCGGCCGGCGGGCAACCGGATGCCGGCGCGCCCGCATCGGGCCATAGCGATTCTATCCGTATCACGCCCGGCGGCTCAACCACCTGGGCGCTCAGAGCCCCGCAGGGGACGGCCGCTACCGCTGGGGTGTGCCTCGTGCGCAGGTGGCTGGTTTTCCCGCGGCCCCACGGGTATACTATAGGCCAGTCACAGCGTGCGACGGTGGGGGCGCTCCGTGCAGGAATGATCTGCCTGCGGCCCCTTGGGAATCGTTGCGATTCACGCTGAGCCTGCTTGCCGGGAGATTGGCAGTCATGAAAGACCAGACGCGGGAAGACCCCAAGATCCTCAAGGCCGCCGAGCAACAGATGCGGGCCTGGGAACTGGCCCAGCGGTCCGCCGCACGCTCCGTGCGGGCCCACGGCCCCCAAGAGCAACTGGGACACTACCTCACCATCTCCCGGGAGTCCGGGGCCGGCGGAAGCTCCGTGGCCCGGCTGGTGGGCCAACGCCTCGGCTGGGAGGTGATGGACAAGAACCTGTTGGATTGCGTGGCCGAGCGCTATCGTCTTTCGCGCGAAGGGCTGGAAATGGTCGACGAGACGACCGTCAGCTGGGCTTATGATTTGCTCGGGGCCTGGTTGGACCAGAAGACCATCACGCGCGAACAGTACATGGTCCGTTTGGCCCGCGTTGTAGTGGCCATGGCCCGCCGCGGAAACGTCGTGTTCGTGGGCCGGGGAACCCAGTTCCTTTTACCTCGCCAGTTTGGGTTGGCCGTGCGCCTGGTGGCCCCAGAACCCTTCCGCATCCGTCGCGTCATGGAAAGGGAGAAGCTGGATGCAGATGAAGCCAAACGTTACGTCCAGCAGACCGACCGCGGCCGGCGCGATTTCACCATGAAATTCTTCCACGTCGATTTGGCTGAGCCGCATCTGTACGACATGGTGATCAACACCGAGCGGTTCGGGTTGGACGGGGCCGCCGAGATGATCGTGGCCGCCGTCCGGCAATGCGATCTGACCGGGCGCGATTGAAGGCTACGGGCCCGTAGCGTCTTGCCTCGGGCTCCGGGGCCGATCGTGCGCCTCCGCATCTATGCGAACGTCTCCGCCCTGCGTTCGAGCGGGAATCCCCGGTAGCCACGCGGGGACGTACCCGGCGAGGCCGGATGCTTGCACCTCCGCGCCGGCTGTGGCAGGATAGGGCCGAAGCGGAGAACCGGACCGACGGATACTTGGGCGGCGGGCCGGAATGCCCGAGCTGGACAGGCGGTGGATTGCCCACCCGTTTGGCGTTGCGGCCCGCTGCGGCGCCCGGTAGACGGCCGGGGCCCCGTTGAAAAGGAGGGAAAGAGATGGGAGGAACGAGCCATTGGACCAACAGCGGTGCGGGCCGAAGAGTGGCCCGCTGTGGGGTGGGGCGACGCCAGTTCCTGCGAACCGGCGTGGTCGTGGGCCTGACGGCGACAGCCTTGGCCCCATGGCGATGGAGCCGCGCGCGGGCGGCGGAGAGCCGGTCCACGCCTGAGATGCGTCGCGGGGCCAAGGATCTCGTGGTGCAGCCCGTGCTGATGTATAGCCTGCCGCGCCGCGTGCCGGCCAGGAGTTGGCGGCCGTGGACGGGGCTGCAGACCGAGGAGGCCGTGCAGAAGGAGGCCGAACGGATCGGCAAAGACCTCAGCCGGCTGGCCGAGAAGGCCGACTTCGGCCTGCGCCTGTTGCCTTTGGCCCGCGTCCCTGGCACAGAGCAGGCCGCCGCGCTGAAGGAGACCCAGGCGGACGTGATCATCGTCTACGCGGCCGGTGGCGGGACGGCCACACTCAACACGCTGGCCGGGCTGGGCAAAGGGATGATCATTTTCCTACGCCACCACTCGGGCCCCTACTATCTGTGGCACGAAATCGTCCACGCCCGCTTCCTGCGCGGCCATACCGACCAGGTGGCGCAACCGGCACTGAGCCTGGATGATGTGGTGGTGGACGACCATGCCGAAATCCTCTGGCGCCTCCAGGCCCTGTTCGGGCTGAAGAACACCCTGGGGCGGCGGATCATCTGTGTCGGCGGACCAGGCGGATGGGCTTGTCCCGAAGCGCCCGAGCGTGCGCGCGAGCGGTTCGGGCTGGATATGGTCACCGTGCCCGTACCCGAGTTGACGGCCATGATCGAAGCCGCTCGCCGGGACGCCGACCGCATGGCCGGCTACCGCCAACAGGCCGAAGCATACCTGGCGGCGGACAACGTCACGCTGAAGACCACCAAGGCCGCTGTGGCCGAAGCGTTCTTGCTGAAAGACCTCTATCGCCAGCTGATGAAAAAGTCCGGCGCCTTCGCCATCACCAACCGCGGCTGCATGGCCAGCTACGCCGCCATCATGCCTTGCCTCACGCTGACCCTGATCAACGACGATGGCTACATGGCCTACTGCGAAGGGGATTTCGTGGTCATCCCGGCTCACATCCTCACCCACTTCATCGCGGGCAAACCCACGTACTTCTGCAACCCCACCTACCCGCATCACGGGCGAATGATGTTCGCCCACTGCACCGCGCCGCGGCGCATGGACGGCCGAAACCTGGAACCGGTCGAAGTGGTCACCCACTACGAATCCGATCACGGCGCCGCCACCCATGTGCTCTTCCCCCGCGGACAGCAGCTGACGATCATCAAGCCGGATTTCGAAGCCAAGAACTGGCTGGCCATGACGGGCACCATCGTGGGCACACCCTTCATGGACACGTGCCGCGCCCAGGTGGAAGTCGAGCTGGATGCCGACGTGGAAGACGTGCTCCGCAGCATGCGCGGCTTCCACTGCATCCTGGTGTACGGCGATTACACACGAGAAGTGGCCTACGCGGCCGATAAAGTGGGCATCGACGTCGAGGTGCTGCCGGCGTAGACGGACACCCGTACCCGGCTCGCGCGCTGCGCGCGGGTGGCGCGCCATGTGCGGGTTGTCTGCGCCCTTGTGCCCGGGTCTCCCGACCCCGCACAGCCGGTTGACCGAAGGCCTCCCGAGAGCCGCACCAGAGCGGGGCGGCCGAACGTGTCCGGCACCGAACGCTACTGCCACACGACCGATTTCCGCCTGAGGCAACGACCATGGCGATCCACGACATGCCCTTGTCCGATTACGGCCGGGCGTCCAGCCGGCCTGCGCCGATCAACCGCATGATGGCCGCCTTTGCCGCCGACTTCCGCGACGAGGTGGATATCAACCTGGGCGTGGGCTATGTGAACGAAAACACGATCCCCCGCCGATTGATCCGCGAAGCGCTGGATCATGTCCTGGCCCACCCCGAGAAACACCGCTTGGCTCTCAATTACGGCGGCCCCGGCGGATCGGCGAACCTGATCCAGTCGATCCGCCGCTTTTACCTGGAACAGCGGATCGGGGGCTTGACCGAAGACGTGCTCGACCGCAATGGCATCATCATCGGGCCCAGCGGCGCCACCAGCATCCTGGAAGGGATCGCCCATGTACTGGATCCCGGGATCGTCATCACCTCGGATCCCGTCTATTACATCTACTGTCATTTCCTCCAGCGGCGGGGGTTCCGCATTTGCGCCGTGCCCGAGGACGACGAGGGATTGGACACCGAGCGACTGGAAGCCGCCATCCGGCAGCTGGGCAGCCAGGGGGACGCCATCCGCTTCTTTTACGTCGTCACCGTGGGCAACCCCACCTGCACCATCCTTTCCAATGCCCGCCGGCAGCGCCTGGTGGAGATCGCCTCCCGGCTGTCGCGCCGGCTGGGTCGGAAGGTGCCTGTGTTCTTTGACAAGGCCTACGAGCACCTGATCCACGACCCCGGGGCCCAGCGCCCCCTGTCCGGCTTGCTTTGGGACCAGCTGGGCATCGTCTACGAGATCGGCACCTTGTCCAAAATCCTCGCCCCCGCTTTGCGCGTCGGCTACTTGATGGGAGCCGACGGCCCCTTCCTGAGGGCCATGATCCAGCGCACCAGCGACACCGGCTTCAGCGCACCGCTGATCACCCAGGAGATCGCCAGCTACCTGCTGGACCACCATGCGGCCCGGCAGATCGAAGCGGTCAATGCGGGCTATCGACACAAGGCCCTCCAGACGCGCCGCTGGATCGATGAGTACTTGAAGGACGCCCTGGCTGGGCTGAGCGGCGGGCGAGCCGGCTTCTACTTCTACCTGACCTTCCGCGACGTGGAGACCCGCGAAGGGGCGCCCTTCTTCCGCTTCCTGACCCGCACCACGGGCGATGTGCGCATCGACGGGACGCCTGAGAGAAAGAAGCCTCGGGTGCTTTATGTTCCCGGCCAGTTTTGTGTCCATGCCGAGGGCCAGCTGGTCGAGGCGGGCCGCCGGCAGCTGCGCCTCTCGTACGGCTTCGAGGAACTCCCGCGCATCCGCCAGGCCCTCCAGCTGATGGCCCAAGCTGTCACCTTCGCCCGCTGGCCGACGCCAGATCCTGTCGGTTGACACGACCCCTCGTTTCGCCGACACAACCCGATCGCCAAACCGAGTGCGCCGCAACAGGCAAGCACGGCCACGCGTGAGGCGCAACCAAGAGCGAAATCAGCGGCGTCGGCCATCTCCGCCGAACAATCCGCGGAACATGATGTAAAAGCCGAAAAGCACCACCCACAGCGCCAGGATGCCCGTGAGCACTTCGGCCTCTTCCCGGGGGTCCCCTCAGCCATAGGTTGCCACCAAGCCTGCCAACGCAGCCACAGGCAAGCCGAAGCGGAAGGCCAACCGTGCGGGTCCCATCCGGGCGGCCCGGGCCAGGGCGACCAGCCATACAACGCCCAGCAACACCCCCACGGCCGCCGGCTCGGACATGAGCCCCCGCGCCGTCAGCGATAGCACCAGCGCCAGCGCACCGGCGACCGTCAATGAGTCCAGCAACATGCCGGCTGCGGGTCCCCGCATAGCGGATACGGCGAGAACAAGCACAACGGCAACGATCAGAACCGCCATAAACGTCCCCATGGCACGCCTCCCGGCTAGGGTTACGGCAGCGCCTCCCCCGTGCAACAAGGGCGCCGGGGGCGCGCCCCCCGCCTCGGAGAGGCGGGGCTACGTCTTGTCCGTGCAACAACGGCACAGGGGGCGCGCCCCTCGCCTCGGAGAGGCGGGGAGCTGGAGGCCGAGATCGAGCGGCTGGAGGGGGGCGCCCCCCCGCCTCGGAGAGGC
>DQVB01000114.1 GCA_015661985.1 Planctomycetota bacterium
CGGTGCGGCGTCGGCGGCCGACCCGCTCGCCGCGCCCGGGCCTGGCCGCTGGATCATGATGTTCGATGGCTTGATGTCCCGGTGGACCATGCCATGCCGGTAGGCATGTTCCAGCCCGATGGCCGCCTGGCGGATCAGCTCGCAGGCATCCGCCACCGGGACCGGCCCGAGGCGCTTGACCAGGGTGGCCAGGTCGACGCCGGCGACGTACTCCATCGCCAGATAATGACTTCCGGCCGCCTCGCCGGCGTCGTAGGCGGAAACGATGTTGGGATGCTGCAGCCGTCCGGCCGCTTTCATCTCCCGCTGGAACCGGGCCACCGCCTGCGGACTGCTCAGCCGCTCGGCAGGCAGGACTTTCAGGGCAACGATCCGATCAAGGCGAATGTGCCGGGCCTTATAGACCGCGCCCATGCCGCCCTGCCCGATCAGCTCCAGCAGTTCGTACTGTCCCAGCCGTCTGGGCAATGGCGGCTGCCGGCGGTCGGCATCCGGTCTGCCACTGCCCGTCCACTGTGCCAGTTGGTCCGGAATGGACTCGGCCTTGGCCACCGCGCGCCTGCATTCGGGTTCGGAAAGGTAATCCATTTCAACCGGCCGGCGGACCATTGCCACCAACTCGTCGCCGACAAGCTCGAGCTCTTCGACCCGGACGGCGCACTGGCGGCACTCAGTCAGGTGATTGGCAAGCGCGGCTGTCTCGGCCTCGCTCACTTTTCCTAACAGATAGTCGGTCAACCTCTGCGTGTTCGGGCAGTTCTCTTGTGCCATCGTCCGGCTCCTTTGAGCGTTACCGCAGACGGCGCGTTCAGGCGTCATCGAAAGTTCGGACTGCGACCGCGTCGTGCCGCTTTCAGTCTGCGTTGCGTCTCCCAGGTCACGGCACACACACTTTCGGAATCCAAAGCCGCACGCTGACGCGGCACTGCAGATTGGCAACGCCGTGAACCATTACCGGCGGCTCTTGCGTGCCCCGAGTGAGGCACGAGGCGCGCGTCTCACCGCGCACGACAGACCTCCGCCCGTAGCCGCAGCCCTCGTAGCCGCGTTTCTCCGAAACGCAGACCGCGCCCGTCGTAGCCGCGTTTCTCCGAAACGCGGACGGTGCCCGTCTCGGAGAGACGGGCCTACACAGAGACGGGCCTACACAGAGACGGGCCTACGGCTTGCTCTCTGCTATGGTCGCAGCCACCTCCGAGCCGCCGTGCGGAACCGCCTGCCTGGCTGCTATAGTTAAAACGTCAGGGCGTGACGCGGAAACGGCGCAGTGGCCCTCCCATGCCCCTTCCACCCTACGGGCCGGCCTGAAAGGCTTCCCATTCCTGGCGGAAACGCCGCAGTACCCGGTACTTGTCCTGACGCACCGCCTGGGCGCTTTTGCCCAGGTCCGCGGCGATCTCCGATGCTTTCTCGCCTTCGACCGTCATGCGCCAGAACGCCTGCCAGGTCGCCTCGCTGAAGTCGGCGCGGATCAGCTCCAGCAGTCGGCGGGCCAGCAGGCAATCGGAATCGGGCTGGAAGGCAGCTTCAGTGGTGGTCGGATCGTCTGCCGCCAGTTGCTGCATCTGTCGGCCGGCGTCTGTGCCGCCGACCGCCGGCGGGCTTCGCCCCCGTGACCGGAAATGGTCCACAATCTTGCGGTCCGTGATCGTCCACAACCAGCCCCGGAACGTCTGGCCTTCTTTCGACCGGTGGAAGGTATCGATCTTGGCAGCCACACGCAGCAAGACCTCTTGGACCACATCCTCAGCGTCTGACGGTTGCAGCCCCTTTTTGCGGCATCGATGGTAGAGCACTGGGACGAACAGTTGCACGAAGCGGTTCCACGCACTCGGCTCACGCCGCCTCAGGCCCGCCAGCATAGCCGTCGAGATGGACCCGGTCCGATCTCCAGAGCCATTCAGCCCGCTTCCCCGCTCTGCCATGACGAACTCCTGTAAGGGCAGCGGTCGACGCCAGCGATTGCTCCGCCGGTTGTTCATGAATCGTACCCGGCCTGCTCCGAGAATAGGTAACCGTTCACGGATTCTCGGGCCCAGGCCGGTCCGATCGATGAATCTTTAGTAGAATCACAGGGCCTGGGATTATCAAGGCTCGGCCTGCTCCTGCCCACAACGTCGCCAGAAAGTGCGTCCCAAACCGGCACAGGGGGCTCCCCATGCGCCCACACCTCTCGGCTTTTCCCAGCCGATCGCAGGTGCAGTTCCTCCTTCCCAATCCGGCGGGAGCCCCACCCGGTGAAGGCCCGCGCCGCCTGCAGGTGCCCGCTCGAGGGCAACGTCACTGACCCTGCCAGCACGCCGCCCGGCCTGCGGATACGAGTTCCCCAAGCCGGAGCGGACGGGCCACGACGCTACGGCCTCGACCGAGGGCATCCTTTCAGACCAGGTCACGATCGAGGAATACGCCGTGCGTGACGTCACGTATAGCGTCCACACCAAACGCGGAGCGGACGAAAGCGCGCCCAAGACGATGCCGGTCGACTACGGGGTACCCGTTCACGGGTAGGGGCGGGACCGCCAACATAAGGGAGCATACATCGCCACACTGTGTTGAGTCTATCAAGCCGCTTGGGCCACGAATCTGGAAACCTACCGAGGCATCGTACCGCCGATCGCACAGGGAAAACCATTGCCGGAAGAACGCGACTGGCCCTCCTGCACCCGTAGTGACAGTACAGCCCAGCTGAGGAGCGC
>DQVB01000292.1 GCA_015661985.1 Planctomycetota bacterium
AGTGCCAGATCATCCAGGGCAAAGGGGCCACCGGCCGCATCGCCGACAAGTCCTACTGGCTCGGCTCCCACCGGCTGCTCGAAGAGCGCGGCCAGGAAACGCCCGACGTGCACCAACAGCTGGAAGCCATCCAGCAGGCCGGGCGCACGGTGGTCGTCGTCGGCCAGGACTCACACGTCTGCGGCCTGATCGCCATGGCCGACTCGCTCCGCCCCGCCGCGGCGGAAACGGTCCGCCGGCTCCGCCAAGCGGGCATCAAGCACATCGTCATACTCACCGGCGACAACCGGGGGACGGCCGAGGCCATTGGCCGGCAGGCAGGGATCGACGAAGTCCACGCCGAACTGCTGCCCGAGGACAAAGTCAAGGCCGTGGAGTCGCTGGTGGCCCAATACGGCCGAGTGGCCATGGTGGGCGATGGCGTCAATGACGCCCCGGCGCTGGCCCGGGCCAGCCTGGGCATCGCCATGGGCGCCGCCGGCAGCGACGCCGCCATCGAGACGGCCGACATCGCGCTGATGTCCGACGAACTTTCGAGACTCCCCTGGCTCATCCGCCACTCGCGCCGCACGCTGAGGGTGATCCGCCAGAACATCGTCTTCTCGCTGGCCGTCAAAGCCCTGTTCGTCGCCCTGACCTTCGCCGGTTTCGCGTCCCTGTGGGCGGCCATCGCCGCGGACATGGGCGCGTCGCTGCTGGTTATTTTCAACGGCCTGAGGTTGCTCAAAGGCACGCCAGAGGCGGCATGAGGGCTGCAAGACGCCAGAGCGTCCGGCCAGCCGAATCAGCGGGATTGAAGCCCAGTCCAAAAGCGACGGTCCGCGCGTCGGCCCCCTGCTGAGGGCTCAATGCCCCCCGGACCGCCGAGCCGAAAACTCCGCCCCGGGGCCCGCCCCTGCACGAAAAATGCCTGTGTCGCGGCCGCGATCGTGCTCAGGCGACACCGAAGGCGTTGCGGATCCCCCGCGCCAAACGATCTGCCCGGTCCCTCAGTTCAGCGTGTGCTAGATTTGCCCAGATGCCATGTGACAAGGCCCCTGTCATCCGCCCGCCTGCGTTGGCAGGTGCGACACCGGGTTGTACCGGCGCGGCGGGCCCTGCCCACTCGTCCACCTCTCCGATGCCTCCCGCCATGAAACCGAACGAAAGCGCCTCTCTGCTCGACACATCGAGCCCCCCGTATCCGTTCTGTCCCCCGCCCACCCCTCGACCGACCCATTGCCCGGCGTGCAACGAGCAACGCCCCTCCAGCGGGTCATCATGCCATGAAGGAGGGGTCTGTCCCTCGTGCGGGTGCCAGTTCCAGTTCACCCTGTCGCAGGGCCGCGGGGCAGTGATCATCCGCCTCCCGCCCGGGCCAACCAAAGCCATTTGTCCCGATCGCTTCGTTGGCCGAATGACCACGGGGGGATCCACCCGAATGGTCGTTGTGCTCGACCTGTCGGAGCTGTCCGCCCCCAGCTTGCTGGTCTTTAAACTCCCGGAGTTGATCGAAAAAGTGCACACCGTGGGCGGCGAGTTGCGTCTGGTGGCCGGACCCCACAGTATGGCGAGAAAGATTCTTGCCTTTCTTGGGAATCGATCGGGATTTAGCTTGTTCGTCGATGAACAGCACGCACTGGAAGGGCCAAATCGTAGCTAATTGCCACGACTAAGGAACCAAAATCAGCATCCGTCCAGTGAACTTACGTGCCAGTCTTGCGAACCGATCCGGGCCTAACGGCTTCTGCTAATCCCCCGGCCATCCCGAGGCAACCCGCACATCAGTCCTACGAAGGCGGCCAGGAGAGCCAGAGGTCCGAAGATCCACATCATCCATTCCACTCTGCAGATCAAACCGCAGACAAAGGCCGAGGTCAGCGCAAACAAAGCGACCGCATACGCCACCGACGCTCGTTGCTCAGCTAACATGTTTTGCCCCCTGCACGAAGCGCCCGGCCAAGGATAAGCGGCCGGAACAACCAAACGCTGGCCCAATCAATACCCATCATACCCGAAGGCGGCAGCGCCGTCCAGGGGACGAGTGCCGATTCTTGAGGCAGCCGTGCCCCAAAAAGGGTGGATACTCATGCAACTTCGTTCGATGCCAAGGAGCCGCCTCAGAATAACGCAGGATAACATGACCGTTTCGGCTGTTGCGGTGCGGCCGTCTCACCTGCAATTCCCAGCAGCCGGGAGGGCTGCACCACAATGCTTGGGTCAACTTGTTTTGTCGCGTCCCCTCACGTGGGACAGGCTTCCAGCCTCTCACCGACAACCCGAACGCGTCCGGCATGCAATGTGCAAGTAGATCACTTGCCCCTCGGAGACGACGACCACCTGAACGCGTGTGTGGACGGCGTATCGAGGATGCGTCGCAAGGGGACTTTGTACTTTTGTTGGAACAACATTCCGAGACCCTGGTGCAGCATGCTAAGCAATGTGTTACCGGCCTGCCCAGCCATCGGCACCTAGCGCAGCGGGCCAACCAGGCTCACCTGGACGCCTTGTCCGTGGCCGCCGATCCCGCCCGCTGCTACAGGAGGTGGGTCGATGGGCCGGGTCGAAGACGTTTGACGGACGTCGCTACGGAGGTTTTCTTCCGGCCCGCGAGGACGATGTGCGTTTGTTCCGGGCCCTCCTGTCTGGCGACCGCCTGTCAGGTGGCTTCCGCACCGCTGACATCCGGCACTTGCCGTGGGGAAATGTCACCGACGTCCACCATCGCGGGGGTCAAGCCAATCGAATCACCCGTCTGCTGAAGGGCCTTGACGTGCGAGGCTTGATAGCCAGAATCCCCCGCACGCGTCGTTGGCCGGTCACTAGCCGTGGCCGGCAGCTCCTGGGCGCCGTTGTCCAACTCCACTATCATGGCCTCTCCACCGCTGGGTCAAAACATGCGCGCACGGCGCGCAGATGATGCAAGGCAAGAACCTACACCACTCCTTTGTCCTGCCATGCCTGAAAACACCCCACTCTACGCCCCTCCACCCACGACCACCCCGGAAGCCCCTGGTGACCGAGGTACGGCAAGATTTGCGGGAGACAGAAAGATGGCTGCAGGTATCTCGTGGCGGGGGGTTCTGCCCCTGTTGTCGTTCGTTTTCAGTTGCGTTTTGCCTGTTGGGCAGTGGTGTCTGGCGGCGCCGCCGGAGCCTTTGTCGATTCTTGACAGCGGCGTCCGACCCGAAGAGGTTGGGCGGCGATCCTATTTGTCCTACGTTCGCGAATGCGTCGAGGTGCTGATGCGGCAGGGGACCGACCGGTACGGCAAAGTGCGCAGCCCGATGCTGATGAACATCATCGATGTGCGCACGCGCGAGTGTCCTGCGGGCCCGCTGCCGCTGGATGAGGGCTATCGCGTCATTCGGCGAGGCCGTCGCGGGCCCGGGGGCGGGAACCTGTACGCGGAGCTGCCCACCATGGCGGCCTTGATCCGGCTGGCTCGCGTCACCGGCGACGACCGTTACCGGCGGTTCGCCGCAGAGTCGAGCAACTATACGATGAGCAATCTGATAGACGAGAAGGGGTTCTTTTGGTGGGGATGGCATCGCCATTACGACGCGTATCGTGACGTGATGACCGGCCACGCGGGCAGCCCTCACGAGATTCACATCCAGCGGGTCGATTGGCCGTTCCTTTGGCAAGTCAATCCGCGGGCTGTGCGCAGGGAAGTGGAGGCGATCTGGCAGTGGCATGTGATCGACAAACAGACTGGCGAAGTGAACCGGCACGGCGACGGGAAGCGCGGTTGTGATTTCGCCATGAGTGCGGGCGAGATGATCGGCGCCTTCGCCTTTCTTTACAACAAGACGAACGATCCAACGTGGCTGGGCCGTGCCAGACTGCTGGCCGACTACTACTGGCAGCGTCGCCATGAACAGACCAACCTGATCGCGAACCGACCGAACGCTGGTACGGAAAGGTTTGACGGCTCACACTTCGACACCTCGATTGCCGCCTTTTTGTGCCGCGGGCTGCTGGACGCCTACGAATACAGCGGCGCCCCGCTTTTTCGCGAGCACGCGTTGGCTTACTTGACCGCCTACGCCAGGTACGGCTACGACGAACGGACGGGGAAGTTTTGGGGCTGCCTGCGGCTGGACGGCACGCCCGAGCCGGGGCCACGGGTGGTGGGCGGGTACGCTCAGTACGAGCCGCGCGGCCACATCGACCTCTGGCAGCCGTACGCCGCCGGTTACGAGCATCCGATCCATACGGCTTTGGCCTATGTGCGGGCTGCCGAGATGACGGGGAGCAAGGAGCTGACCCGAGCGGCTGTGCGCTGGGCCGAGTTCATCCAAGCGGGCCTGCCGCCCGCCGGTTGCCTGGCGGAAACCTGGTATCGCGAGTATGCCGAGCGATGGGCTCCACACGGCACGTACGCGGGCAAGTACGGCCGGACGATTTCCTTCTTCTGCCGCATGCAACGCCTGAGGGGCGACGAACGGTACGGGCAGGTCGCTCGGCAAGTCGCAGCCGACGCTGTGAGCCGCCTCCACTACAAAGGCCTCTTCCGGGGCCATCCGGCAAAGCCCTACTACGAGTCGATCGACGACGTCGGCGATCTTCTGGTCGGACTCTTGGAGCTGGATGAACTGACCGCCGATCAGGCGTCCGTGACGCGCAATGAGCCCGAATAGACGGCCGCGCGGATTTCGTTCGTCGGATTACAACGTTCTGGGATGAATACATGGCACCGCTCAAAGGCCACGGAATCGTCTTTCGGGCGGAGTATTTGTTTGAGGGCGAGCATCATGGGTAGTTCCTGCCGCCGCTCCGCGGCCCTTGGCGACCGGGGCCCGCGGGGCGGTCCGCTTCCGGGCGGCGCTGGCTGTTGACCGTTACTCCGTCACACCGGCGCGGTGCAACGAAACCGGCTGGCACTCACCCCAGCCGTAGAGCCGTGTCGGGACCGGCTCTTCAACTCCCGAGGGTTCGGGCGTGCCGGGATGGCCCCCACGATTCTGCCACCCGGCACACTTTACGGTGCAATCCACGCAAGCACGCTTCAGGCCGTTTGAAAAACCAAAGCCGGCTGCCTTTTGCGTCGTGCGCCAGTGTTCACACCGCTTTGTGCTGTCCGCGCAGTGGACGTTTGGTCCCTGGCCGGGGTGGCTATACCGATCGCCCTGTCTGCGGCTCTGCGCAGCGGCCCCATGGTGCGCCGGCCCCTACAACGTCCATCCTGGCCGATAAGCTCGCTGCAAGTACTCGTTGGCCTCGGGACAGTTGGTCACCCGCATGTTCGCTCCATCCCATTCCAGCTTCCTGCCCGCGCGGTAGGCGATATTGCCCAACAGCACAGCTTCGGTTACGGCGCCGGCGTAATCGAAGGCGCATGTGGTGGGGCTGCCCGTCTTGCAGGCGGCGATCCATTCCTCATGGTGGCCGATCGACCGCGGAATGCTCGGCTCGGGCGGTTCGTAGTCAGCGAATCTGTCCGCAGGCCAAAGCATGTGTCTGGAATAGTTCACCAGCAGCATCCCCTTGGTACCCACGAACACCCCCCAGGCCCAACGGGGAAACTGGTGCTCCTGAACGATGGCCGGCGTTTTGCGATGCGTCCAGGTGAGAGTCACGGGCGGCCGATCCCCCTTGGCCGCGAACCGGTATCGCACGTGTTGCCACGCGGGCGTGCTTTCCGGATGGGGCGGCGGCCCATCGGCTTCGATCGTCGCCGGGTGGCGCAGGTCCAGCGCCCAGAACGCCAGGTCGAAGTAGTGGCATCCCATGTTGCCGAAGGCACCGCCGCCGAAGTCCCACCAGTAGTGCCAATCGTGGGGCACGTAACAGGGATGATAGGGCCGATACGGCGCCGGGCCGAGCCAGAGCTCCCAGTGCAGTCCGGGCGGCACCGGCGGG
>DQVB01000029.1 GCA_015661985.1 Planctomycetota bacterium
ACCGGGCTGGCAGTATCTGGGGTTTCGAAGTAGCGTCGATCAGCGGGACGGGCACTCGCACCTGAGCGGTCAGGCGACGGTCAGGGCCAGTGGCGTGCCCGTTTGGTTTGAAGCGGCGGTCGCACAAACGAACCCGCGACAGATCCAGTTGGACATAGGTGTCGCTGCGGAGAGCGACACAGAACTGACCTACGTGGTCCTATCACTCGAGCTGCCGGATCGGAGTTTCCACAAGGGCAAAGTGGTGGTCGAGCAGGTTGATGGCGCGCGAAAAACGATCACGCTTCCGCTTGCACGCAAAGGACTTGGCCAACAGGTGCGGCGGTTCATACTGATCGACGCGGCGGGGCGTCGCACCATGTTCTCGCTTGATCCGCCCTGTGACATCCCATCTGACGGCGCCGCCCGAATCATACTGGCCGCACGTCGGCTCGCGGCCCAGGAGCCACGCCGGGTCAGTATCGCCGTCTCACTGCCTGAACCGGTCACCTACTACGCGTCCGCCGAACAACTGCCCGAAGTGTCTGGATCCGATCAGTGGTATCCGTTCCGCCCCGGACAGCGGTCGCGGCAGCCTGACGTGATCGGCATGCAGGATTGGGTGGATGCACCGGCCGGGCGACACGGGCGCATCCAGGAGGAAGGAAGCCAATTGATTTACAATGGCCGCCCGATCAAGCTGTGGGGCATCAACCTTTGCTACGGTGCGTGTGCCCCGGAAAAGAAGCTGGCCGAGCAGCGAGCACAGTTCTACGCGCGGTACGGGATCAACGCCGTGCGCTTGCACAAGTTCGCCGACGGGGCCGGCTGGGCCGGCATTCAGTCGGCTGATAGTGCGGTACGGTTTGATCCGGCGGCGTTGGACCGTATGGACTATTTCGTGGCTCAGCTCAAAAGCCACGGCATCTTCGTGGCCTTGTCGGCTCATTTCGGCACGATCAAGATCGGCCCAGCCGACGTGTCGCTGGTCCCTTACGCCGAAGAATTCGGCCGCTTCACAGGCCGCTCCCGGCGCATCACGGCACCGGCGAGCGCGTTTTTCTACTCGTCCGAACTCCAGGAGCTTCACACACGGCAGATCGTGAACCTTCTGCGTCACCGTAATCCGTACACGGGGCTGACCTACGCGGAGGAGCCGGCCGTGGCTCTGTTGGAGATCATCAACGAGCAGAGTGTGATGTTTTACACGTCGATGCAGCCGCTCCTTGCCAGTCCTACGTTACGGCAAACGGTGGCACAGCGCTTTTGCCAGTGGCTGAAAGAGCGGTACGGCAGCCACGACAACCTGGTCCGCGCCTGGGGCAAACGAGCTTTTGACAGTTTCCAACACGAAGGTTTCCCTGCACTGGGGGAACGCCTTGACAAGGAAAACATCCTACCGCTGGGCAACCCGTGGTTCTGGGACCCGGAGCAACTGGACGGCTCGCAAGCCTATCGCAGGCGCCGCCTGCTGGATACGCTCGAGTTCCTCTACGAGCTGCAATGCGCAGCTTACAGCCGCTACGTGTCGGCCGTACGCGACGCAGGCTACACCGGCGAAATCATCGGCTCGAACTGGCAGGCCGGCCGCGCCTTGAGCCACTACTACAACCTGCATTCGGACTATCGTGTCGGTCCCATCGACCGCCACAACTACTTCGGCGGCGGGCGCGGCCCACGATTCAACGATGCGACCATGCTCCGCGTGCCCGGATCGGGTATGCTCAGTGTCGGGATGCAGCAGGTGGTGGACCGAGCCTTCATCTTGTCTGAATGGGTTCATGTGTTCCCCAGCCCGTGGGGGGTGGAAGGACCAGCCCTCATCGGCGCCTACGGCCTGGGACTGCAGGACTGGGACGCGTCGTTCTTGTTCCAGAATCGGGATGAAGGGACGTTTGCGGGCGAATTGGGCAAGTCCCAGTGGGAGGTGATGACGCCGCAGATCCTGGGTGTCTTCCCAGCCGTCGCTCGCATGGTCCGGCGAGGCGACGTGGAACCGAGCCCACGGCTCGCCCCACGATACGTCCATGTGCCTTCGCTCGCCCAGGGGCGAATCGGCTTCGAGGACCGGGTCACTCAATCGCACGATGTGAAAACCTTCGATAGCGATAAAGTGCCGGCCGCAGCGCTCGCCGTGGCTCGATGCGTCATCCAGTTCACGGGGCACGACCAACCCACGCCACACTTCGACCTCACGCCTTATCGGCACGACGGCCAGCTGGTCAGCACAACGCGCCAGTTGCGATGGACGGCCGGGCAAACCAGACACAGCGGGTTCGTTACGATCGATACGCCAGGGACCAATGCGGTGGTCGGCTTTGCCGAGGGCCGTCGCTGCGAGCTCAGCGCCGCGACCATCATGCCTCAGTGCCCTTTCGCAGCCATATTTCTGACGGCGCGCGACCCGGACGGCGATCTGGCAACCTCACGTGACGTGCTGCTGGTGGCCATGGCTCGCGCGCGGAACACGGGCATGAAGGTTTTCGGCAACCGACTGCTGCGGCGTGGCGGGCCGCCCATCCGGTTGGAACCCGTTCGAGCCACCGTCCGGCTTGCACGCAGCGAGCCGGCCACGCTCTACCTGCTGGACCACGACGGACGCCTCACCTCGCGTCTGCGACCGCTGGCCGACGGCACATTCCACATAGACGGCACACGCGACCGGACCCCATACTACCTGATCCGGTTCGGCCGTATAGTCGCGCCCAAAAGGTGATGTCTCAAACCGGTGATCCTATGTTACACGCTGCAAGACCTGGCGCATTGTTGATGCTCTTCATGGGCATGCACACGTCCCTGCTGGGACCGGTGCGCGCCGGCGAACCCGAGTGGGTGCGCGTCGCTGATGACCGGCGTTCGTTCCTGCTCGAACCGTCCGGCCGCCCGTTCGTGCCATGGGGGTTCAACTACGATCATGATCGGCGTGGGCGCCTGATTGAGGACTACTGGCACCAGGAATGGGCCACCGTCGAGGCAGATTTCGAGGAGATGAAACAGCTCGGCGCGAACGTGGTGCGCATTCATCTGCAATTCGGCAAGTTCATGGACGGGCCCGACAAGCCGAACGAGCGATCGTTGGCTCAACTGGCCAAGCTGGTGACGTTGGCCGCAAGGACCGGCCTGTATCTCGACCTGACCGGCCTGGGCTGTTACCACAAACAGGACGTGCCACCGTGGTACGACAAGTTGGGCGAGCAACCCCGCTGGGAGGCCCAGGCGGCTTTCTGGTCCGCCATTGCTCAGATCTGCGCCGACAGCCCGGCCATCTTTTGCTACGACCTGATGAACGAACCGGTCGTTCCAGGAAATAAGGTGCGCAACGATTGGCTTGGCCCGCCGCTTGGCGACAAGCATTTCGTTCAGTTCATCACGCTCTCCGCCGCCGACCGGCCACGGCATGAAGTGGCCCAGGCATGGATCGCCCGGCTCGTGCGCGCCATCCGCCAGCATGATCGCCGGCATCTGATCACGGTGGGCCTGGTACCGTGGAGCCTGGATCGCCCTGGCCTGACCTCAGGGTTCATTCCCGAAAAAGTCTCAGGCGAGTTGGACTTCATCGCCATGCACATTTATCCCCGAAAGGGAAAGGTCAACGAGGCTATCGAGACACTCAAAGGCTTCGCCACCGTCGGCAAGCCTGTTGTGATCGAGGAAATCTTTCCGCTGAAATGCAGCATCGAAGAAGCCACCGACTTCCTGGATCGGTCCCGTAAATACACGACAGGCTGGATCAGTTTCTATTGGGGCAAATCCCTTGAAGAATACCGCGAGGGTGGGACGATCGTAGATAGCATCATGCTGCGCTGGCTCGAAGTCTTCCAGGAAAGAGCCGAAACGATGCGGCTCCCGCCGCGGGCAGAGGCCGTGAACACCAGCGCGGCGCTGGACGGCCGCCGGCTGCTGCTCCGTTCCGGCCGCTTCCCCTACTGCATCGGCGCGCAGTAGCGACCACAAAGCGCGCCGTTTGTCCGAGCAGCGTTCGATCGCTGCTGCGGGCATTTGCGCATCGCCCATGTGTGCACAGCGCCGCTTCGGCACCAGCGTGTGGGCCGGAACTTCGGTCGCTTGTCGCAACAGGGTTGGCAGCGAGCTGTCACTTGGCGTCAAGACGCATGCGCCGTTGCGGCAATCTGGTGCGCGACGTTGTTCCGGCCCATGCGAGAAAGGCGCAGGTCTCTGGTCTCTGGAGATCAAGGGAGACTTGCAGTAGGGCCAGCGGGCAGCTGCCGGGTCGCAGGAGTTCTATGCCCAAAGCTCGAAGGGCAACGGCGTCCGGGTCCACGGAGGAACGACTGGGGCCGAACGAACTATCGCCAGCGCGGGGGGCTGGCCATGGGTTTTGAACGCGGACGGCCGGAAGCGCGCTTCTCGGTGCTCAGCCGTCCGATCCTGCACGAAGACTGGAACGCCCAGAACGAGGGCCTGTGGCGCGAGCGCCATCCCTGCAGCGAAGGCTATAACCGCACCCGGGAGGGGGCCGCAGGCCAAGGCGGACCAGGCCGCGTTTGCTCAAACCG
>DQVB01000169.1 GCA_015661985.1 Planctomycetota bacterium
GCGCACCGCCGGACCGACGCGGGGGGGCCGCTTCCTTGGGCATTGCCGGCGCCGGCGCGTATTCCGCCCCAAAATGGGCCGGGGCGCGGGCTGCGCCCACCTCAACCATACATGGCTCGGGAGGATAAGCCTGCATGCCCATCTCGCTGATGTCCAGCCCGGCCACCTCCACCTCGGGTTCCACGCGCAGCCCCACCAGCCCTTTGATGATCAACCACACCACAACCGAGAGCGATGCGGTAAACGCTCCAACCGCCAACACGCCCACCAATTGGGCGCCCAAGAGCGTCAAGCCGCCGCCGAAAAGGAGCCCGTCCGCATCGATCCCGCCCGGCCACCGCGTCTCCGCAAACAATCCGACACTCAACGTACCCCACACGCCGTTGGTCAAATGCACCGAAAGCGCCCCGACCGGATCGTCGATCCTCAAACGGTCGAAGAACAGCACGCTGCCCACGACCAACATGCCCGCCACCAGACCGATGGCTACCGATGAAGCCGGCGAGACAAAAGCGCACGGAGCCGTGATGGCCACCAGGCCGGCCAGAGCACCGTTGACCGTCATACTGAAATCCGGTTTTCCCAACGCCAGCCACGCGGTCATCGTGGCGGCCAATAAGCCGGCGGCGCAGGCCAGGTTCGTCGTGACGACCACATGGCTGATACCATCCGGGTCGGCAGCCATGAAACTGCCGGGGTTGAAACCGAACCAACCCAGCCACAGGATCAACCCGCCCAGGAAAGCCAGGGCCATGTTGTGCCCGGGGATCGCCTGGACCGAACCGTCCCGGCGATACTTGCCCATGCGCGGCCCGAGTAGGAGGATGCCGATCAATCCGGCCCAGCCGCCCACCGAATGGACCACCGTGGAACCAGCAAAGTCCCACATCCCCTGGCCGAAGAAGGCGTTGCCGGCCAACCAGCCGCCACCCCAAATCCAATGGCCGGTGATCGGATAGCTCAACGCCACCAGGAACACGACAAAGATCATGTAACTGCGGTAATGGATCCGTTCGGCCACACATCCGGAGACGATCGTGGCCGCCGTGCCGGCAAAGACGAGCTGGAAAAAGAACTTGGCCAACAGCGGGATGCCAGCCCAATCCAGCGAGCTGAACACACCCACGTAGGCATCGCCAGCGGCCGGGCTATTGTCAACACCCTCCAAGAACCAACCGCCCTGCCCCATGAAGGCGTTGCCGTCGCCGAACATGAGGGCGAAGCCGATCGCCCAAAAGGCCAGCGACGAGATGCCGAAGACCACAAAGTTCTTGCCCAGGATATTGACGGCGTTCTTGGCTCGGCAAAAACCGGCCTCCACACAGCCGAACCCGGCGTTCATCCAAAACACGAGAAAGCCGGCCACCAGTACCCAAAGGGTGTCGACAACCACCCGCGCATCGATGGGCTCGGGGGCTGCAGCGGGCGATGCATTTACTGCTGCGCCGGCCGTTGCGGCCGCTGGCGGTCCGCCGGGCGCCGCCGGCGTGCCGTGCTCGCCTCTTCTGCCCTCAGGTCCCCAACAGCCAAGTCCATCCACTACAGGACCAGCACGACAAACCACAATCTGCGGCCCATGGACACATTCTCCTATCAGCGCGCAAAGCCTCGCTCGTCCTCTCCGCTGTCGCCTGGGACAGCCTGGTTTGCCGCCGCAGCACCCAGGTGGCACCGCATGAAGACGTCACCAAACCAGCCAGCCGGGACGGGAGGCGACTGCCCAGCCAGCCGACCGGATTCGACCGGCTCGGGCCCCAAACGTCGGCCGCCGTACCCGGGCGCCGCGGCAGAAACCAGACACTCCCGCCGGTTGGCAAACCGCGTGCCATAGGACTGGTCCTGACCCGGAGAAAGCCCCGCAACTGGTGAGTAGCCAACGAGTTATGAACTGGGCTCGCCGCCCGAAAAACCTCGGCTCGAGCGCCGAATGCCAATTCTGAAAGCAGAGCCTGCCCGAATTCCGGGCACACCGAGACCAACAAGAGAAACAAAGGAAAGGTCCCGCCCGGGAGGCGGGACCCGATTCAGCGCCGCAACACGGCGCCTCAGGCGGGGGCCATGGCGGCCAGTTCCTTGGCCAACCGTTTGCGGGCCACGTGCAATCGCCGCTTGATGGTGCCCACCGGCGTATGGAAATGGTTGCTCATCTCCACCAGCGACTGGCCACGGAAGTAAAAGGCCACCAAGGTGTCGCGGTCCATCGGCGCCAGCCGATCCAGACCCAGCTTGAGCTGATCGCGACGTTCCTGCTCCAGGATCTCACCCAGCGGCGTGTCCCCGTCCGCGCAGGGCCCTTCGATCCCCTCGGCCTCCAAGGACACGCTCGGCCGGCAGCGCACGGCGCGGTTGATGGCCATGCGATGGGCGATCGAACGCAGCCAACCACCGAAGGCGGCCGGGTTGGCCAGCTGGCCGATCTTGGCCAACGCCCGCATGAATACATCCTGGCACAGCTCCTGGGCTTCGGCTTCGTTCTGCACTCGGCGGTAGACCGTGGCATACACCGATCCCTGGAAGTGCTGGATCAACTCGTCCATCGCCTGCCGGTCTCCCTGCTTGGCGGCCGTCACCAGTGTGACGAGTGTCTGTCGATCGAGGGGTTTGCGGTTGTGGAATTCCACGGCTCTCTCCTTTCGCTGGTGTACGGACCGGGGGCCAAGAGCGTTGCCGGAAGAAAACGTCGTCCGGCTCCGTCAGCCGTCAGCTGGGCGCCGCGGTCCGCAGAATGTCAGGCCGAAGCCATCCTGTGCGAGCGGGGATCAGGATGTGCTTGGCCCGAAGGCGAACCACCGGCCCGCCGAGGGCCACGCCAGGCGGTTGCGGCAAACGGCCTTTTGGCCGCCCTGGAGCCGCGCCGCGGCGCCGTAGCAGGCCGGCTCAACGTGCTGCCCGGCGGGCAGTCCGAGCCAGGCCAATCGGGGCCCTCTGAGCCGGGCACGAAGAAACCGCGCAGCAAGACGCACCACGGGAAGCAACTGCCCACCGACCACGGCGCGCAAAATGCCCTGCGACGTTCCGGAAATCGCGTCGGCCAGCAGGCCCGCCGCCACGCCCATGCCACGGACGTCGGTTTGCACGCGAACGGTCACGTCGATCACGGCTACCATGGTCCACCTCTGCGCCCTGCGCGGTTTGAGAGAACGTGAACTCCACGCCGGAAGAAAACACCAGAAGCCCACCCGCCGCTGGGCAGGCGGCCGCCAGCACTACTCCGGCCGCAAAGCTGCCGCCCCGGAGGGGAGAAAAACGGTGATCAGACGGCCAGGCGGATTGGCAGTCCACCGTGGCGCCCACATCACCGGTGCATCGTGGCGACACCAGAAGTTCGGAACGAACCAGCCCGGATAGCCGTGACGCATTCCTCCCCATCGAGCCGTCGTGGCCCTAGACACAACGGATCGTACAAAAGTTCGCGGAAAAATGCAAAAAACCGCAGCGATGGCGGTCGTTAGTCAGTCTGGAAAGACCGGTTTGCCGAAGGAGGTGCTGCTTGGCCCCTTGGGCGCCTCTCTGGTCCCGCTCCCGGCCACTTCTGAACAGCGCGGGTCACGGAGGCTCGGCTTCGCTCGGTCCGGGCGGCAGCCTATAATACGATGTTCGGTCCAGGGACCCGCGCGGGGCGCGAACTGTCCCAGCTTGCCCAGCCTTTTGGTGGCCATGGGTCCGTCCAGGTGGTGGTCTCGCTGGACGGGCTGGAGAGCGCCTTCGCGGGCCTTTCGCCCATCCGCGCTACGGCGGATTCGGGCCCATGATCGGCAAGGGGCGGCGCGGAGCGTCGAGCCACGTAGCGACGGGAGATCCAGGCCAGTGCAGATCGTCAAGTATCCCCATCCCACGTTGCGGCATCGGTCGAAGCCGCTTCGCCGCGTGGACGGCGAGCTGAAGCGGATGGTCCGCCAGATGTTTGAGCTGATGTACGAGCACCAAGGGATCGGTTTGGCGGCCAACCAGGTCGATCTGCCGTACCGGTTGTTCATTATCAACCTGACAGCCGATTCGGCGGCGGCGGACGAGGAGCACGTGTTTATCAACCCGGTCATTGTTCGCCGCCAAGGGGTAGTGGAGGCCCGGGAGGGATGCCTGAGTTTTCCGGAGATCTACGTCCCCGTGCGGCGTCCCGAGCGTATCCTGCTCAATGCCTTTACACTGGACGGCCGCGAAGTTTCCTACCGGCTGGAGGGACTGTTTGCCCGAGCCGCGCAGCACGAGGCAGACCATCTGGACGGCGTCCTGTTGATCGATCGGCTGAGCCCTACGGCTTTGATGGCGATCCGCGAGGACCTTCAGGCCCTGGAAAGCCAGTTTCGCAGGGAACGGGACCGGGGGTTCATCCCTGAAGACAGACAGATTGCTGCACGGCTGGCCGAACTGGAAGGCGCCCGGACCTGATGCGAGCCGGCCTTGGGACGTGTGCCGGAGTTTGCCGTGCCTGTGGTACGGCTCAGAGTACGGGGATCGGCCGCCTGTTATTGCTTGACCGGAGGCCCAGTCCCTGATGGCGCCGGCCGAACAGCTGGCAGCTTCGGTTTCAACTCGTCACCCACTGCGCGCACACGCAGTTTGGGTTTCTCCAAGGTCACCGTCGTATACGGCTCGACGGAACGCGTGATCCACACGCTGGAGCCGATCACCGAATCGTGGCCGATGACCGTTTGGCCGCCCAGCACCGTGGCGTTGGCGTAGATGACCACGCGGTCTTCGATGGTGGGATGGCGCTTGATGCCGCGGACCAGGTTGCCCTCGTCGTCGGTGGGGAAGCTCAAGGCTCCCAGGGTTACGCCTTGGTAGAGTTTCACCCACTCGCCGATTTCGCACGTTTCGCCGATCACCACGCCCGTGCCGTGGTCGATGAAAAAGTAACGGCCGATCTTGGCCCCCGGGTGGATGTCGATACCCGTTTTGCTGTGGGCCCATTCGGTCATCATCCGCGGGATGAGCGGTACTTTCAGTTCGTGCAGCAGATGGGCCAGGCGGTAAACCGTGACCGCTTCGAAGCCCGGGTAGCAGAAGATCACCTCGTCGTGCGACTTGCAGGCCGGGTCGCCAGCATAGGCGGCCTCGACATCCATGGCCAAGATCTCGCGCAGTTCGGGCAGTCGCTCCAGAAAGGCGAGCGTCTTGGCTTGCCCCAGCCCCTCGAAATGGGCCCGCTGCTCGGGGTTGCAATCGGCGCTCTTGCCCGCATGATGGCATTCGGCCCGGGCGATCTGTGAGGTGAGTTTGTCATGCACACGATCCATCAGATCGCCCACATGGTAGACGATATTGCCCAGATGGAGTCCATCCCGTCGTCGATAACCTGGGAACAGGATCTCCTTGAGATCCTCGGTGACCGAAATAACCGTCTCGTAATTGGGCAGCGGGCAGTAGCCCAGATGCTGCAAGGACCCCAGCTCAGAGTACGTGTTGACAACCCGCTCGGTCAGCTCCGGAAGCCGTCCTTTCAGTCGCAGGTCGGTGGACATGGTTCAGACTCCTTGCCGTCCCAGCGGCGCATCGTGACCAACAGCAAAAAAACAAACGTGGAAGAACCCAGGCGGAGAGAAACAGTAAGCGTGTCCGGCCGTCAGACCGGACAACAACAGGCACACAAACAACCAAGATGGGTTGGCAAGCACCGATGCATGCGCCGGTAACCCCAGGTTCTCTCCGTCACGAAGCCCTCTACTCGGACAGCAGCCCCACCCGCCGACCGCCTTCCACCCCCAGGCACCGAGCCGTTGACCTGCAAACAGCCGCCGGGATTCAGGCCCTCCAGGCCTTATCGTAGGCCCCATGACCCCCAAAATCAAGCCATCCACCACTCTCCTGTTCGGCCGACTGGCCGGACAAGTTGAAAGGAAAGCGCAAGGCCCTGCAAAACCATCCCGCTTCAGCCAACCTGAACGAAACCGCATGGGGTAACGCGCGGACCTGCGCCCCACCAGCCAACGAAACATGTTGCCCTAAAGGCGTACCCTCGGCCTGCCCTGACGAATCGGTGGCAAGACAGGAAGCCTGGGGAAGATGTTTGGGTTTGAAATGGGTCGCGCTGCTTCCGTATGGTTCGGGTTCGTCAGCCCTGAAAACTCAAACCGCGAACCAACGCGACCATGAAGCAACGATCCCAAAAGAAACGCCGACGCTCCAGAGCAAAAGGAACCGCTTCTCGATCGGCGGTTCGTCGCAGACGGAAAAAGGGGAAAGCCAGCGGCTGGAGCGGGTCGAGGCGGAGGCGGCCCGTCTGCGCCAAGAAGCACGGCAGGGTGCTGTCGAGGTCGCGTTCGCTCTGTTGGTACGTCGGCGCAAGCCACGCCATCGGCGAAGGGCACGGTGTTGGCTTCGTTGGCGGAAGTGAGCGACCGAAGACGCACCGCACAAAGGGCTTGCTTGACAGTACCCTACCTGCCGTGGGCAAAGCGGGCGCGTCGGCTTTCGCGGGGCCGCCGACGTGCTGAGACTCGTCTTCGACGCTCTGGGGATCGACCAGAAGGTTCCGTCGCAGGAGGCGATCGAACGATGGAGGTTGCGTTTGGCCGTGGCCTCGTTGCAAGAAAAGCCGTTCCGCAAAGACCGGCGTGTTCTTTGGATGGTCGATCATTCGGTTCAGATTGGCAAGGAGCCTGTGTTGCTGATCATCGCCGTGGCCTTGGAGGATTCGACGCCGCCGACCCGCTCCCCCCGGTGCTTCGCGGCGCCTTCGACGTGTTCGCCACCGACCCGGTGGAGACGCCGAAAGGATTCATCAGAGCCCTTTCTCGCGGCCTGGCCGCCTTGCGCCACCCCGGGGCCGTCCATTTCGGGCTGTCCGAGCTGGCATGCCCTCCGCTGCGTTGGTGGGCCTTTCAGCGCATGTTGCACGGGGCCCGCCTGGTGCCGACCGACATCCTGCGCGACCACAGCTGGTATGTGAACGAGGCGCTGGACCGGGCCGAGCTGGACCGCACGGCGTTGAAGCGGGAATGCCCCTTCCAGCCGTCGCCGGCACGCCGGCCGCCCGGGGAGGGCCCGTGGTCAGTAGCTGGTCTCCGTCAGGCGGACTTTGCCGCGGAAGATCCAGTAGATCGACGCCGTGTAGGCCAACACCAGGGGCATGCCGATGCCCGCGATGATCAGCATGATGCCCAACGTCTGTTGGGAGGAAGCCGCCCGGTAGATGTCCAGGCTGTGGGCCACATTGGGCTCAGACGGGACGAGCACGGGGTACATGTTGAGCCCGAACAAGGCCATCAACAGTACGATCGTGGCGCACGACGAGAGGAAAGCTCGCCCAGGCCGGTCCCCGAAGATCTCCCGCGGGATGTTGGCGATGGCCAACACGGTCAGAACCACCACGGCGAACAACCACGGCTGGCCGCGCAACGCCGATGTGGCGCGCGGCACATACAGCAGCGTGGCGAGGCTGAGTAGTGAATAGGTGAGCACGAAGAAGATGATGCAGGGCCGGATCCAGGATCGGATTTGCTCCTGCAAAGCGCCTTCGGTTTTCAGGTGCAGGTAGATGGCCCCGTGCATCATGAACAATGCCACGGAGGTCACGCCGGCCAGCAGTGCGTACGGATGCAACAGGTCGATGAAGCGCCCCGTGTACACACCCTCCGCATTCAGCGGGATGCCCCAAACGATGTTGCCCAACGCCACCCCCAACAACAGCCCTCCGATCAGGCTTCCCAGGCAGAAGCCCACATCCCACGTGGCCCGCCACCATCGCCACGGCAGTTTGCTGCGGAATTCGATGGAGACGGCCCGGAACACCAGCGCCGCCAGGAAAAGGAAAAACGCTATGTAGAACCCGGAGAACACCGTGGCATAGGCCTCGGGAAAAGCGGCGAACAAGGCTCCGCCGCCGGTGACCAGCCACACTTCGTTGCCGTCCCATACCGGCCCGATGGCGTTCAATAGCACCCGCCGGTCCTTGTCTCGCCGCGCGAGCAGATGCAAGGCGCCCACGCCCAAATCGAATCCGTCCAGCACGGCGTAGCCGGTGAACAGTATGCCGATCAGTACGAACCACACAGCATTCAGGTCCACTGCCTCGTCCTCCTCCCTTGTCGGCGGTGTGGCTGGAACCCCACAGCGTCGCTACTCCCCTCCGGGGCCCCTCCGCCCGGCCCGTTCGGCCGACACCTCGGGCCCGGCTTCCAACACGGGGCCTTCGCGGATCTTGCGATCCAGCAGCATCAGGAACAGTGCGAACAACAACAGATAGATCGCGGCGAACAGGGCCAGCGAAAAGGCGACCGCACCCGGGCCGACGGCGGCGGAAAGCCCGTCTCGGGTACGCAACAGCCCGTACACGATCCACGGCTGGCGCCCCACCTCCGCCACGATCCACCCCAATTGGTTCGCCATTTGCGGGAGGACCACGGCGAGCACCAGGACCCATAGCGCAGCCCGCACCCAGGGCCGGCCGGTCGGGTCCCATAACTTCCGCCACCACAACCAACAACCCAGCGCGCTGAGCGCCACCAGCATGGCTCCAACAAATACCATCAGATGGAAGGCCTGGAAAGTCACCTGGATCGGCGGCCGGTCTTCCGGCGCAAACTGATCCAGACCCGTGACGGGGGCATCCAACCGGCCGTGTGCCAGCAGGCTCAGCGCACCGGGAACAGCCAACCCCCAAACCCGCTCGCCCCGTTCGTCCACCCATCCGAAAAGGTGCAAAGGCGAACGAGGCCCCGTGCGGTACAAGCCCTCCATGGCGGCCAGTTTGGCGGGCTGGTGTTCCACCACCACCCGCGCCGAGCTGTGCCCGCTGACCCATTGCGCCAAAGAAGCGAACAGCGCCAACACCAGGCCGATCTTCATCGACTTGACGGCCAGCCGCTGGTGCCGGCCTTTGACCAGGTAGTACGCACTGACGCTGATCACCAGGAAAGCCGACGCCAGATAAGCACCCAGCACCACATGGATCAAACGATCGACCGAGGACGGGTTCAGGACCAGTTCCCAGAAGCTGGTGATCTCCGCCCGAACCCCCCCGCCGCGCTCCACCAGGTGAAATCCCGCCGGCGTCTGCTGCCATGAGTTGGCCACGATGATCCATACCGCGCTGAAATGGGCTCCCAGACAGACCATGCAGGTGGCCAAGAAGTGAACGCCCGGCCGCACTCTGTCCCAACCGAAAAGGACGATCGCCAGAAAACCGGATTCCAGAAAAAAGGCAAAAATCCCCTCCGCTGCCAGGGCGCTGCCGAACACGTCGCCCACGTACCGAGAATACGCGGCCCAGTTCGTGCCGAACTGAAACTCCAACACGATGCCGCTCCCCACGCCCACGGCAAACACCAACCCGAATATCCTGGTCCAGAATCGGGTCATGGCCCGGTAGTCGGCATCGCCGGTACGCAACCAGCGCCATTCCATCACCACAAGCATCAGCCCCAGCCCGATGGTCAGCGGCGGAAAGACATAATGGAACGCCGCCGTCAAAGCGAACTGCACCCGCGACAGCAAAGCTACGTCCATCATGGCAAGCGGACCCCCTCCCTCCAAAAAAGAGACCAATCCCCCGTCAGCGGGAGCTACGCCGTGTTTCGCAAGCCCTTCCTCTGCCAGGAACCCGACGTTGCACACCACAGTCTAGTGATCCCAAGGCGCGAAAACCAGCCCCCCGAAGCCGATGCCCGACCACCCTGAGGCGGACGCACGCGGCCGCCGCACCGGGCCTCGGGCACCCCAGGCTTTGTCGGACAGCCGGGCGCCGGAGCCCGGCCACTCCGGTCCAGACTCCCCTTCCGCCGGGACTGCTCCAGGGTGAGCCTGCTCGGTCCGCCCCGCGACGCGGCCCATCATGTGGGCAGGGGGACGACGTTCCGGCAAGTGCCGGTGGCCTCGAACTGGCTGATGTTGCTGAGCGTCGTCTCGGCGATCCGCTCCATCGCTTGCTCGGTGAAAAACGCCTGGTGGCCCGTGATGATCACGTTGGGAAAGGTCAACAGCCGGGCGAGCACGTCGTCCTGGAGCACTTGGTTCGAAAGGTCTTCGAAGAAGCAGTCTGCTTCCTCTTCATAGACGTCCAGCCCCAACGATCCCAGGTGGCCGGACTTCAGGGCCCGGATAACGGCCTTGGTGTCGACCATCGCCCCCCGGCTCGTGTTGATGAGCATCGCCCCGGGCTTCATTCGACTCAGCGCGTCGTCGTTGATCAGGTGGTAGGTCTCGGGGGTCAGGGGGCAATGGAGGGTGACGATGTCGGAGCGGGCCAGCAGGTCCGCCAGGGGTACGTACTGGAGCCCCCGCTCGACACACTCGGGATTCTGGCGCACATCGTGCCCCAACAATCGGCACCCGAAGCCCTGCATGATCCTCGCCACCACCGCGCCGATCTGGCCGGTCCCCACGATGCCGACCGTCGTGCCGTGAAGGTCAAAGCCCATCAAACCGTCCAGGGCAAAGTTGCCTTCGCGCACCCGCGCAAAGGCTCGATGGATCTTGCGGTTCAACGCCAAGATCAACCCCACCGTGTGTTCGGCGACCGCGTAGGGCGAATAGGCGGGTACGCGGGCCACCGTCAGCCCCTGCCCCGCAGCCGCCGCCAGATCGACGTTGTTGAACCCGGCGCAACGCAGCGCCACCAGTCGTGTCCCGCTCCGGGCCAACCGTTCCAGGACCGGCCCGTCGAGCCGATCGTGGACGAAGGGACAAACGGCCGGGAAGCCCGACGCCAAAACCACCGTCTCCATGTCCAGGTGGGGCGCGAAGAAAACCAACTCATGGCCGTACCGCCGATTCGCCCGCCCCAAGAACGCCCGGTCATACTCCTTCGTACTGAACACCGCCACTCGCATGGTACCCCGTCCTCCTCGATCGGCTCCCCATCGACACCGCAGCGGGGCACCGACGGGTAGCAATCATTGGTTGCTGTCATGGGGCGCGGGCAAGGCGCTCCCCTGAAGGGATTGTTCGCCCAGGGCCACGATCCGTCAAACGGGCACGCCGGACGAAAGGCGGAAACCCGCCCGCTCGTGCCTCGACGGCGCCGGCCGGTCACGACCGCCCGGGCC
>DQVB01000721.1 GCA_015661985.1 Planctomycetota bacterium
CACAACGATGTTTGGAGAAGAGTTCCAGCCGGAGCAGGTGATCGGCGAAACATTGCGGCGGGTAACCGGCGAGCAGGACTTCTCGGACGAAGCGACGCGGCAGCGTCTGCGAGAGGCGATTGAAGAGCAGGATCCGCCGAAAACGTTCGACGAATTCCGGTCAAACGTGCTCGCGTCGTGGCTGGAAGGGACGTTCGGTCTGCAACGCGAAGAACAGACCGGTCGCCTGGTACGGCAGACGCCGCGTCCCGTATGCGGAGATCATGGGGCGGCGCAGGAACTTGCGAACCTGGCGGGTGTCTCGCCGGAGGAGGCTGAGCGTGCGATCGAGCGGTATCTGTACGCGGGCAGTGTGTGCGAACACCCGGAAACAGGTTTTCCCGTATTCGCATTTCGGCTTCACCAGTTCATCACGCGCGGCGACACGGTCTGGGCGTCGATCGAGGAGGAAGACCGCCGGTATGTCACGCTGCGTGGTCAACAGTTCGTTCCAGGTGACAGAAATCGAATCCTGTTGCCACTTGTCTTCTGCCGGGCGTGCGGTCAACCTTACTATCGCGTCGACCGTCCCCGCGGCGGCCGAACGGGACCGGTCGTGCCCCGAGAAAGCACCGCGATCACGGTATCCAACGACGTCGAGTCGGGATACCTGTATCTCTCCTCCCAACACCCATGGACCGGTGCGTTGGATGATGTGCTGAGTCGAGTGCCGGAGGATTGGGTCGAGCTGCATCGCGGGGAACCTCGAATCAAGCGGAACATGCCGGTGCCGGAGGTCTTGCGGCTGCGCCCGGATGGAAACCAAGATGCCGGCGGCATTGAGGTGGCATTCGTTCGAGCTCCCTTCCGGTTTTGTCTGAATCCGGAGTGTCGAATCGCCTACAACGCTCGACAGCGGTCAGACGTTACGAAACTGGGCACGATCGGTGTTGATGGCAGAAGCACCGCGACAACAGTATTGGCACTGGCAACGATCCTGAAGATTCGGGCAGAGCAGTCACTCGCCCCGCATGCGCGAAAGCTTCTGAGCTTTACAGACAACCGTCAGGACGCCTCCCTCCAGGCTGGACATTTCAACGATTTTGTGGAAGTAGGCCTGGTCCGGTCGGCACTGTATCGGGCGTTGCGTCGGTGCGGGGATGCGGGCCTGCGTTACGACGAACTGGTCCACCATGTGGATCGTACAATGAACCTGCCTCTCGATCTGTACGCGAACGATCCAGAACTGCGGGGGCCGGCACTCGAGGAAACAAAACGCGCTCTCCGCTCGGTGTTGACGTATTTCCTGTATCGGGACCTGGAACGAGGGTGGCGCGTCACTTCTCCGAATCTCGAACAGTGCGGTTTACTGCAATTCGACTATCTGGGGCTGGACGAACTGGCAGCCGATCAGGCGTATTGGCAGGACAAAAATGCTCATAGCGCGTTGGTTGCCGCGACACCCGAGCAACGCAGTAACGTGATCCGCGTGTTTCTCGACCACCTCCGACGAAGTCTCGCGATCAAGGAAGACTCGCTTGCGCCGAGCTATCAAGAGCGGATTAGCGAGCAGAGCCGGCAGCGTCTGCGCGATCCGTGGGTCATCGAGGATTCACGGGATATGGTGCGAGCGGGCGTCGCCTGGCCGCGGAGCCGGCGAGATCGGGAGCGTGCGGAGGACTTGTTCGTTTCGCCACAGAGCAATTTTGGTCTTTTTGTCCGTCGGCAGGGCGTGCTTCCGCGTCTCGGCGGCAATCTGGGGCTCGATGACACGCGGAGAATCATCGAGGATTTGTTCCGTTGCCTTCGTCCGTGGGGACTGGTGGAGGAAGTTCGACCTGCTCGGGAAGGAACGAATCAGCCCGGCTACCAGGTTCCAGCGTCGGTGATGATCTGGAAGGCCGGTGATGGCACGCGGCCGATGATCGATCCGCTTCGGGTCACTCGCGAAAGCGAGTTGGACCACGAAGCGAACCGTTACTTCGTCGAGTTCTACAAGACGTTTGCGGACGTTGGAGCCGGTTTGGAGGCGCGTGAGCACACCGCACAAGTCCAAGCGGAGGCTCGCATCGATCGCGAAGAGCGGTTTCGTTCCGGTGAACTCGCGATTCTCTTCTGCTCGCCGACCATGGAGTTGGGTGTCGATATCGCGCAACTGAACGTGGTGAATATGCGGAACGTACCCCCGACTCCGGCGAATTATGCGCAGCGAAGCGGCCGGGCGGGCCGTAGCGGCCAACCCGCGCTCGTTTACACCTACTGCTCGGGATTCAGCCCACACGACCAGTACTACTTCAGAAGCCCTGAGCGCATGGTATCCGGGGTTGTCGCTGCCCCGCGATTGGATTTGCTCAACCGGGATCTGGTACGGGCCCACGTCCATGCGATTTGGTTGTCCGAGGCCGACTTGAACCTGGGCACGACGTTGACGGACATACTCGTGGTGAGTGAAGACGACCTTTCCCTGCCGCTCCGGTCGGAGGTGCGTGAGAAGCTGAATGACGGAAGCATCCGCCTGAAGGCGCTGCAACGAGCAAAACGGCTTCTGGAACGAATCGGGCCGGAGCTGGAGCAAGCGTCGTGGTATCGCGAAGATTGGCTGGAAGACGTGCTGTCGCGACTGCCGCAAAGCTTTGATGAGGCATGCGATCGATGGCGTAGCCTCTATCGTGCTGCCGTGCAGCAACGCAAACTCCAAAATCAAGTCATCGGAGACCACTCGCGTCCTCAAGCCGATCGGGAACGAGCCAAACGACTGCGGGCTCAGGCGGAGTCACAGCTTACACTGCTCACCGACCCTCAAGGCATCTTCGAGGGGGACTTCTACAGCTACCGGTATTTCGCAAGTGAAGGGTTTCTGCCGGGGTACAACTTTCCCCGGCTGCCGCTGTCCGCGTTCATCCCGGCCCGTCGAGGTCGACGAGGGCGGGATGAATTCTTGTCACGCCCGCGGTTTCTTGCGATTTCCGAGTTCGGGCCAAGAGCCTTCATCTACCATGAGGGCTCTCGATACCGGGTGAACAAGGCCAATCTTGCGTTTGACGAGGAAACACAAGAGTTGACCCGGTTCACCATGAAGCTCTGCTCGGCGTGTGGATATGGCCATCTTGTGAAGGAAGGCCCGGGGCCCGATACCTGCGAGAACTGCGCCCGGCCGCTTGTCCCAACGGACGAGATTCGCGACATGGTCCGGTTACAGAACGTGACGGCCAAGCGAGCGGACCGGATCACCTCGGACGAAGAGGAGCGGCAACGAATTGGATACCAGATTCAAACCACGCTGCGCTTTGCTGATGTTGATGGCCAGCCCGATTTCCGCAAGGCCGAGGTGTGGGCCGGAGAGCACAAGGTTGCGACCATCAAGTACGGAGACGCAGCAACAATTTGGCGGGTCAACCTCGGCTGGCGAAGCACCCGAAACCCGAACCAGCATGGTTTCTTGTTGGTTGTCGAGCGGGGGTTCTGGGCCACCAACAAGGATGCTGAGGACGGGGACCGCGACGACCCCATGTCATCGCAAGTGCGTCGCGTGGTACCGTATGTCGAGGACCGTCGCAATGCCATGACGCTCCAGTTCGAGGTGCGCCACGATCTCAAGGCAATGGCGTCGCTCCAGTCCGCGCTGAAACAGGGCATTCAACAGCTCTATCAACTGGAGCCCGCAGAGCTTGCCGTCGATGCGTTACCCAGCGCCGATGAGCGGCGCTTGCTCTTCTTCTATGAAGCGGCCGAAGGAGGAGCGGGAGTGCTGCGGCAGATCGCCGAAGAGCCGGCCGCCCTGGGGCGGGTTGCCAGAGCGGCGCTGGAAATCTGCCATTTCGACCCGGAGACCGGACAGGATCTGGCGTCTGACCCAGCCAACGGCATCCGTTGCGAAGCGGCCTGCTACGACTGCCTGCTCGAATACGGCAACCAGCCCGACCATCGGAACATCGACCGCAAACACATCGTCGATGTGCTGCGCCAGTTGATGGGAACCACCACACTGGTCTCCGGAGGTCCCCGCGCGCGGGCCGATCATTTCGACGCGTTGATTAAGCTGTGCGATTCGGAGTTGGAGCGGCGTTGGCTGCAATTCCTCTACGACGCCAACCTGCGACTGCCCACGCATGCCCAGTACTTCATCGCCGCCTGCCAGACCCGCCCTGATTTCCTGTACCGCGACGCGAACACAGCCGTATACATCGATGGCCCCGTTCATGACTCACCGGACCAGCAGGCAGAGGATCGCGAGATCACCGAGCGACTCACCTCGGCGGGTTACCTCGTTGTGCGCTTCCATCACGCGGATGACTGGACTGCGATTATTGACCGGTACCCGGATATTTTCGGACAGAGGGTTGACTGACGATGGAACAGAGCTTTGCACCCGGGGCACTTGTCCGGGCTCGGGGACGCGAGTGGGTCGTGCTGCCGGAATCGACGGCCGATCTCCTGGTCGTCCGTCCGATCGGAGGACTGGATGACGAGATCGTGGGTATTTCCACGGCCATCGAGCAGGTCTCATCGTCGACCTTTGCACCGCCGAACCCCGATCTGCCGGGCGACTACAACGCATGCCGGTTGCTCCGGGATGCGGCGCGCATTTCCACCCGTTCCGCCGCCGGTCCGTTTCGCTCCTTTGCGAAGATCGCGGTCGAGCCCCGTCCGTATCAGCTCGTCCCGCTCCTGATGGCCATGCGGCTCGATCCGGTGCGTTTGCTCATTGCGGACGATGTGGGCATCGGGAAGACCATCGAAGCATGCCTGGTGGCGAAAGAGCTGCTGGAACGGGGCGAGGTGAACAGGCTCGCCGTGCTGTGTCCGCCGCACCTGGCCGAACAGTGGCAGGGGGAACTGAGAGACAAGTTCCATATCGATGCCGAGCTGGTCCTCACCTCAACCGTACAGCGTTTGGAACGGCACTGTCGTCCAGGGGAATCGCTGTTTGATCGCTATCCGTTTGTCATCATCTCCACCGACTTTATCAAGTCCACGCGCCGCCGCGACGACTTCATTCGCGCTTGTCCGGAACTGGTCATCGTCGACGAGGCGCACACCTGTACGATCGCCGGCCAGGTCGGTCGGGCGCGACAGGCTCGCTTCGAGCTGATCCGGGCGATTGCCGCGGACCCGGACCGGCATTTGATACTCGTTACCGCGACACCCCACAGCGGGAACGAAGATGCCTTTCGCTCTCTGCTTTCCCTTGTCGATACGAAGTTCGCAAGTCTACCATCCGACCTGGAGTCGGATGCACGGGCATCGGTTCGCATGGAATTGGCGAAACACCTGGTCCAGCGTCTGCGCGGAAATATCCGCGACTACCTCGGCTCGGAAACCACCTTTCCCGATCGCGAGGACGCGGAAGCAAGCTACACGCTGACTCCGGAGTACAAGTCCCTTTTGGAAAGGATCTTGACGTTTGCCGGCGAGATGGTCGCGGACGAATCGGGCACGGGACGCAACCGACGCGTTCGCTGGTGGTCGGCGTTGGCCCTGCTCCGGGCGTTGGCGTCCAGTCCTGCCGCGGCGGCAGCCACGTTGCGCAATCGTGCCGCCACCGCCGACGCGGACACGGAAGAAGAAATCGAAGAACTCGGCCGGCGCGCGATCCTGGACCAGGACGAGCTGGAAATCTCGGAGGTCTTCGACCTGACTCCAGGCGGCAACCCGTCCGAAGACGAACAAAGCGCTGTGAGTCGGCGGCTGCGGCGCTTCGCCGGGGAAGCGGAGAAGCTGGCCGGCGCGAAGGACGCCAAACTGAAAAAGGCCATGACTCTCATCAAGGGCCTGGTCAAGGACGGTTACAACCCGATCCTCTTCTGCCGCTTCATCGACACGGCGGAATATGTGGCATCCGCCCTGCGCCAGGCCATGACGAACGTCGAAATCGAGGCGGTCACCGGTCGACTTTCGCCGACAGAACGGGAAGACCGTATCAACGCACTCGGCCGGCACGAGCGGAGAATCCTCGTCTGTACCGATTGCCTCAGCGAAGGAATCAACCTGCAGGACCACTTCGACGCCGTCTTCCACTACGACCTCTCCTGGAACCCCACCCGGCACGAACAACGCGAGGGGCGCGTCGACCGCTTCGGGCAGCCGAGACCGAAGGTTCGCGTGATGACCTATTTCGGCGTTGATAATCAAATCGACGGTGTTGTGCTCGACGTACTGCTTCGCAAGCACAAGAAAATCAAAAGCGATTTGGGCATTTCGGTTGCGGTTCCAGGCAGCAGCGAAGACGTGATCAAGGCCCTGTTCGAGGGCATGCAGTTACGGCGGTCCAAGGGAACGGCGGATGCGCAGCTCTATCTGCCAGGGCTCGACCCGGTCCGGACGGAGCTTCACGCTCGCTGGGAGGACGCCAAGCAGAGGGAAGCCCGTTCGCGTTCCCGCTTCGCCCAACTGTCGATCAAAACCGATGAAGTCAAGGCGGAACTCGAAGCCGTTCGGGAAGCCATTGGAACCGGTCCTGCGGTCCGGCAGTTTGTCCACCATGTCCTGCACCTGGCGGGCGTCGCCACGACGGAGAGGCCCAAGGGGGTGATCGAGGTCGCCATCAACAACGAAACCCCGCGCGCCCTTCGGCACGCCATTGGCTGCGACCAGCCTTTTGTGGCACGATTCGAGTTGCCCGTGGATGACGGCGTGATCCATCTCGGTCGAACCCATCCCATTGTGGAGGGCTTGGCTTCGTATGTCCTCGAATCCGCCCTCGATGAAGTGCAAGGTGAAGGTGAACGGGCGATCGCTCGACGGTGCGGCGTCACCAGGACCCGGTCGGTCTCGCAAAAAACCTCACTGCTGCTGGTCCGGTTTCGCTTTCATCTCGTTGTGCGACGCCGCGGCCAGGACGGCAACCCGCTTTTGGCCGAGGAGATCCGCACGCTCGCCTTCACCGGCGCGCCGGCCCAGCCCGAGTGGCTTCCGGATTCCGCGGCAATCGGGCTGCTCGATGCCGTACCGGCCGGCAATCTCCCGACGTCGTTGATCCGGAACCAGCTCAAGCATCTGATCGACAACCTTGGCGGGTTGCAACCATTCGTGCAAGAGTTCGCCCGCCAGCGGGCCGACGCGCTCCGCGACGCGCACACTCGCGTTCGCCGGTCCGTTCGGGTGTCCGGCCGTGTGCAAGTCGTGCCCGTGCTTCCGGCTGATATTCTGGGCTGCTTCATTCTGTTGCCCGACCAGTCATGATCCGTGCAAGAATGCGTAAGCCATGGTGAAACGAAGCGCTGACCAATTCCAGACCATACGCACCGAAGGAGCCATCCTTCCGCCGGACATCCTGCAGCTCATTGCAGCGGAAAAGGTCGAAGGCGCCTCTCCGGAAGCGTACCACCTGCCTGCCGGCACCAGGCTGAACGAAGCCATCAGCCGCTCGTGGACGGCGCTGCTTGCGCACTGGAGGGCGTTTCGGGAGGTGCGCCAACGCATTCCGGAACGGGAAGAAACGGGTACCTCGGTGACCAACGAGAAGTGGCTGCTGCCGCTTTTCCAGGAGCTCGGCTACGGATGGCTCAAGACGACCAAAGCGCCGGAAATCGACGGCCGCGTCTATCCGATCGAGCGTTTCTACAACCGCACGCCGATCCATCTCATCGGTTGCCGGCTGCCGCTCGACCGGCGCACCAAAGGCGCTCGCGGCGCGGCCACGGCCAGCCCCCACAGCATGGTTCAGGAATTCCTGAACCGCACCGAGGGATGCCTCTGGGGGATTCTCTCCAACGGTCTTCAGCTTCGGGTCCTTCGCGACAACGTGTCGCTGTCGCGTCAGGCCTACGTGGAATTCGATCTCCAGGCCATGATGGACGGCGAAGTCTATCCCGACTTCGCCCTGCTGTGGATGGTGTGCCACCAGTCGCGCGTCGAGGCCGATAAGCCGCAGGACTTTTGGCTCGAAAAATGGAGCAGCCTGGCCCGCGAGCACGGCACCCGCGTGCTGGCCCACCTCAGAGACGGCGTGGCCCAGGCCATCGAAGCGCTGGGCGCCGGCTTTATTGCCTACCCGCGCAATGACCATCTCCGCCAAAAGCTCCAGTCGGGCGCACTCGACGCGCGGGAATACTACCGCCAGATCCTGCGCATCGTGTATCGGCTGCTCTTTCTGTTTGTGGCGGAAGACCGCGAGCTGCTCCATCCGCCCGATGCCGATTCGGCCGCCTGCGAACTCTACGACACCCACTATTCGACGCGGCGCCTTCGCGAATTGGCCCATCGCATCCGCGGCTCCAAGCACACCGACCTTTGGCACGCCCTTTCGCTCGTCTTCGATGCCCTGGGCTCGCCCGAAGGCTGCCCCGAGCTCGCGCTGCCCGCACTCGGTTCCTTCCTCTGGCGGCGCTCCAGCACCCCGGACCTGCTCGGACCGTCATCGAAACAAGCCGAGCCGGTTGCCGAACCGGTGCTCATCACCAACGAACACCTGCTCGCCGCCATCCGCGCCCTGGCCTACGTCGAACAGAACCGCGTGCTTCGAGCCGTCGACTACCGCAATCTGGGTTCCGAAGAACTCGGGTCGGTCTACGAGTCGCTCCTCGAATTGCACCCGGTCATGAACATCGCGGGCAAGTCGTTCTCCCTTTCCATTGCAGCCGGTCACGAACGAAAAACCACCGGCTCGTATTACACGCCCGATTCCCTGGTGCAGTGTCTGCTCGATTCCGCCCTGGAACCGGTGGTCGAGGATCGGCTCGAAGAGGCGAAGCGAATGGCCAATGGCCAGTGGCGAATGGTTCAGGGGGTTTTCAGGGAAAGGTTTATTCGATATGCCGCTCAACGCTTACCGGGATCTGGAGTCCTGGAAACGGGGCATGGAGATCGCAAAGCTGCTCTACAAGCTGACGAAAACGTTTCCAAGGCAAGAACGGTACGGACTGACAAGCCAGATGCGCAGAGCGGCAGTATCGATTCCGTCGAATCTGGCGGAAGGATGGGGCCGAGCGGGAAACAAGGAATTTCAGCAGTTCATTCGAGTCGCCCAGGGGAGTCTCAAGGAGTTGGAGACTCAACTCATCCTCAGCCACGAGGTCGAACGGACCACCAGGGAGAAAGTGCAGCCGATCCTGAAAGAGACCGCCATACTGGCCCGACAACGGATCGCCCTGACCCGCTCTCTGAACGCGAAGAACAGCTAGCCGATCTCTTCTCCCAAACTCCATTCCCCATTCGCCATTCGCTGTTCGCCGAGCAAGCTCTGCTCGCTCTCAAAATCTGCGACCCTGCCTGCGGCTCCGGCCATTTCCTCATCGCCGCCGCCCATCGGCTGGCCCGGCACCTGGCCCGCGTTCGCACGGGCGAAAGCGAGCCGAGCCCGGCCGAATACCAGCATGCCCTCAGAGACATCATCGGCCGGTGCATCTACGGCGTCGATCTCAATCCCATGGCCGTAGAACTCTGCAAGGTGAACCTCTGGATGGAAGCCTTGGAGCCGGGTAAGCCGCTGTCGTTTCTGGACCATCACATCCAGTGCGGCAACAGCCTCCTCGGCACCACGCCGGCCCTGCTGGCCCAGGGCATCCCCGACGATGCCTTCAAACCGATTCAGGGGGACGACAAGAAGTTCTGCTCGGACCTCAAGAAGGAAAACAAGCGAGAGCGTGCGGAATACGAACGTGGCCAGGGCTACTTGTTCGCACCCCTCTTCAAGCTGGGCAACCTGCCTCAGACGGTAGCCCAAATCAACACGGCGAGCGACGATTCGCTGGCCGACATCACCGCCAAACAGGAGATGTACGAGCGAATGGTGAAAGGGGCCGATTACCGGAACGCCCGGCTGCTGGCCGACACCTGGTGTGCCGTGTTCGTCTGGCAAAAGGACAAGAGCGACCTCGGCGAGCTGTGCCCCACCGAGCGCACGTTTCGCCGGATTGAAGAGAACCCGCACAGCATCTTGCCGCAGGTCAAGGCCGAAGTGCAGCGGCTGGCCGGCCGGTACCAGTTCTTCCACTGGCATCTGGCGTTTCCCGATGTGTTTCGGTTGCCGGCCGAAGGCGAGACGGCGGAGAACGAACACACGGGTTGGAACGGCGGGTTCGACTGTGTGCTGGGCAACCCGCCGTGGGAGCGGATCAAGCTGCAGGAGAAGGAGTGGTTTGCCGAACGCGTTCCAGAAATCGCCAACGCCCCGAACGCGGCCGCCCGACGCCGCATGATCGCTCAGCTCCAGGAGGCCGAACCAGGGCTTTATTCCGCCTTTCTGTCCGATCGCCGCAGGGCTGAAGGCCAAAGCCACCTGGTGCGAGATTCGGGCCGATATCCCCTCTGCGGCCGCGGCGACGTGAACACGTACACCATCTTCGCGG
>DQVB01000009.1 GCA_015661985.1 Planctomycetota bacterium
TGGCGCCGGAAAAACAGGTCGATTTGGGGGCCATGCGCGAGTTGGTCAATTATTCGGTCAAGTCGGCTATCGACGAACACTCGCGCCGCATGCTGGCGTCCATCGGCCGCGCTAAACTGCTGGTCAGCCTGGTCAGCCTGGCCGCTGGCGCCGGGCTAGTCTGGGTGGCCGCCCAAACCAGCTCGTCGTTGGCCTTCTGCGCCGCGATGGTCAGCTGGGTGATCGCCATTTTCTGGGGCTGGCAGTATTTCGTGCTGCTGCGCCGACTGAGGGGCGAACCGTCCGATCCGTGCCGCGGCAAAGAACCGACCCCCGCCGAACCGGAGAAGGGGCCACCGGCCGCAGCGGAAGAATCGCCCGCGGGCCACTCGCCCTGAGGCCGCCACTTTCGCCGCTTTTTGCGCGGCCCTTTCACCGCCGCGCCGGCGGGTGGCGCAGCAGTGGGTGTCCGGTGTGGAGATGATAGCGGCCGAGGCCCAGGGTTTCGGTGAGTTGGGCGATCAGTTCGGCCCGCACCGTGGTGGGGGGGACTGGTTTGCGTTGTTCAGCGGCCAGCGATCCCATCCGTCGGGCCGGATCGTTCTGGTAACTGAGCAGGTGGAAAAGCCCCATGGGCGGCGCGATGTTGATGAAGGCCCCGTGGCAAGTAACCCAGTGTCGCACGGCCAACCCCACGGGGGCCAGGAGGCCGCTGCGGCCGAACACACCGGGCTGGCTGGCTCGCCTTTCCACCTGGAAGCCCAGGGCCTGGAGGGTCCGCACCAAGGCGGTCTCCAGCAGGTCGACGAATTCGCCCACCGAAAAGCCGTGCCAGCGCAGAGGGACGATCGGGTAGACAGCCAATTGGCCCGGGGCGTGGACGATCGTGCCGCCGCCCCGTTTGACCCAGCGCACTTCGATCTGGCCGTGGCGGATCAGGCCGGCATGGGTACGGACGTCGGCCGCTGATCCGGCGCGGCCGACCGTGATGAGGGGTGGATGTTCGCACAACAGAAGCCCGACCTGGCCGTCGGGGCGGCCGTGCACGTGTTCCACGACAGCCTCCTGGAGAAAGAGCAGCTGGGCGAAGCTGATCGTACCCAGCAGATATACCTCGGCCGAGGGACCGGCCGGATCGGCATCGATAGGATTGTGTGACATGAGCCAACTTGAACCTGCCTTCCCCGCGGGGTAAACTCCACAGGCGGTGGGGCGTGGTTGCCCGCTCTAACGGCCTTGGCTCCTCGTCAACTTACTGCGGGCTGGTCGGCACTTCAAGCCGGGCTGCCAGCCGAGGGGCCTGCCGGCGGAAGCCGCCTCAGTGGGAGCTTTTTGTGGCCCCCCAGGGCCCTGGGCAGGGCCCGCTGCGATTCTCCGTGTTGCTTCAGCAGTCGAAACCGGTTCCCAGCGGGCCCAGCCGGCTTGGGTAAGAGGTTCCACGGCCAGAAACGCCAGAAAAGGGAGGCCGACCACGGCTGGCAAAAGGCAGAAAAAAAAGAAGGCGGCCGGGGCGTCCAGCGGCGAAAAGCTGATTGCCCAGAATCGCAAGGCCCGCCACCAGTACTTCGTGCTGGACACGCTGGAGTGTGGCATCGTGCTGGTGGGCAGCGAGGTGAAGAGTCTGCGCGCAGGCCGGGTGTCCTTGGATGAAGCGTACGGCCGCATCCGCAACGGCGAAGTGTGGCTGGTCGGTTGCGACATCCCCATCTATGCAGACGCCAACCGCTTCAATCACGAACCCCGCCGCCCCCGAAAGCTGTTGTTGCACCGCCGTGAAATCCACCGATTCGCCTCCCGGGCCTACGAAAAGGGATTGACGCTGGTGCCCTTGAAACTGTATTTCCGCAACGGATTGGCCAAGGTGTTGATGGGCGTCTGCCGCGGCAAGCAGAAACACGACAAGCGGGAGACGATGAAGAAAGCCGAAGCCCGCCGGCAGATCCAAGCGGCCATGAGACGGCGCTAGCCGGGCTCCTGCCACCAGCGACGGCCGCGCCGGGGGCCACTCGGCCCATGGCGGAAGAACCGGCAGGGCGAAGCGAACGTATTGGTGGATGGGCCACCGCGCCAACACGCCGCAGCGTCCATGGGCCCGGAAGGGCCCCAGGCCACCTTGGGGGGGCTGCTGCAGGCCTGTTGTGGTGTCGGTTCCGTCCTGGCGGTCCCTTGAGCAGGCCGGCAGGCGCTTCGGACTGCCGCAGCCAAAGACAACGCAACCCGACGCGGGAGTGGGGCAACAACAGGGAAGCCGAGCCGTGGAAGAATCGGGCAAACTGTTAGAGTTGCGAAAGGTCAAGAAATCGTTCCCCCAGCCGGACGGAAGCCGTCTTCATGTCTTGGATATCCCCCGCTTCGAGGTCGACGCTGGTGAGCAGCTGGCGATCATGGGCAAAAGCGGCTGCGGCAAGTCGACCCTGCTGCACCTGATCGCGGGCATCAGCCGTCCCGATTCCGGTCGGATCATGATCGACGGCTGGGACATTACCCTCTTCGAGGAGCACGAGTGCGACATCTTCAGGGCCAAAATGGTCGGCTACGTGTTCCAGACGTTCAACCTGTTGCCTGGCTTCACGGCCCTGGAGAACGTGTTGATGGGCATGACCTTCGGTCCCCGGCCGCCGGAGCGGTCCGTGGTGCGGCATTTCTTTGAGCGGGTGCTGTGGGGCCCGGCCCGGGCTGAGCGGGCCCGGGCGCGGCGTCTACTGGAGCGGGTCGGCTTGGGCCATCGTCTGACCCACAGGCCGACGCAGCTGTCGGTGGGCGAACAGCAGCGGGTGGCCGTAGCCCGAGCCTTGGCCAATCGGCCCAAACTGATCCTGGCCGACGAGCCGACGGCCAACGTGGACGTGGGTCATCAGCAGCAGATCATCGACCTGTTGTGCCAGACGTGCCGCGAGGAGAACGTGGCGCTGTTGATCGTCACCCATGCCCCCGAGGTGGCCGAACAGTTCGAGCGGATCGAAATGCTGGAAGAACTGAATGCCGTGATAGTGCAATGAGTCTCTGGAAGATCGCTTGGCGGAGCATCCAGCAACGGGCATTGGCTTCGGGATTGACCGCCCTGTCGATGACCCTGGGCGTGGCTTTGGTCGTGGCTGTGCTGGTCATCTATGGGGTTTTGGACAAGTCGTTCAAGCGAGGTGCCCAGGGTTATGATATGATTGTGGGGGCCAAGGGCAGCCCGCTCCAACTGGTGCTCACCACGGTCTATCATCTCGGCCGTCCCCCGGGGACCATCCCGTACCAGTACTATCTGGACCTGAGTCCAGGGGGCCGTTTCTCGGACGCTGTCCGGGCTGCGGTGCCCGTCTGCGTCGGGGGCAACTACAAAGGGTTCCGGGTGATTGGTACGGAACCCTATTATTTCGCGGACTTCGAGTACCTGGAAGGCGAGCAGTACGAGTTTGCCGAGGGCCGGAACTTCAATGCGGGCAACTACTTTGAAGCGGTCATCGGCTCCACCGTGGCACGCGAAACGGGCCTCGAGGTGGGCGACACCTTCCGCCCTGTGCACGGGCTGGACGCTGAACAAGGCGAAGAGCACGAGCCGTTCACGGTGGTGGGCATTCTGGCTCCAACCGGGACGCCGAACGACCGCGCGCTGTTCGTCAACATAGAAGGGTTCTACCTGGTCCACGAGCATGAAGAAGAGGACCAGGCGGGCGGTGAAGCGGCCGGCGACGAGACGGTTGCCCCGGCCGGCGCGACCCACGGGGGCGACGGGGAAGCATCGTCCGGCGGACGGCCCGAAGCGCCCGGAACCGAGGACGAAGAGTTGGAGAAGCTCTTGGCGCGACAAATGACCGCTGTGCTGGTGCTGCGCAAAGACCCCATGTCGCCGGAGTTCGACGAGCCCGATGTGACCAATCCCCTGGCCCTGCCCCGACTGATCAATCGCGAACCGGACGCGCAGGCGGTGGAGCCGGCCCAGGTGATCGCCGATCTGTTCGGCGGCATTGTGGGCAATGTGCAAACGATCCTCTTGGTGCTGGCCGTGTTGATCGTCATCGTGGCGGGGATCGGCATCCTGGTCAGCATCTATAACTCGATGAACGATCGCCGCCACGAGATTGCCATCATGCGGGCGCTAGGGGCCCGGCGGGTGACGGTGATGATGATCATCCTGTGCGAATCGATCCTGCTGGCCATCGGCGGCGGCCTCCTTGGTGTCCTGCTCGGCCACAGCCTGACGTGGGCCTTTTCGCCCATGATCGCCGAGCATACGGGAGTGATCGTCCGGCCGTGGGAGTTCCAGCTCACGGAACTGATCCTGGTGCCCGGCCTGGTGCTCCTGGCCACCGCTGTCGGCTACCTGCCCGCGGTGGTCGCCTACCGGACCGATGTGGCCCAGTCACTGACGGCTGGAGCTTGAGGCCGAAACTGAAGCGAGGTGCGGAAGTGATGAGCGTTGGTTCCGATCGACCCCGGCAAGCTGACCCCACCCGGTCCGAATGGGACGACGACGACCAGCTGCTGGCAGAGGAACTGGAAGAAGAGGAGGCTGAAGAGCAGGCCGAGCCCTATCGGGCCGTCAGCGGGCTGGCCGTGGCCAGCATGGTGTTCGCTTGCCTCTCGCTGCTGGCCATGGCCGACTGGGTCCTTGGGCTGATCCCCCTCACCGGCATCGTTCTGGGTATGTTGGCCCTGCGACGCATCCGCCGGTATCCCGACACCCTAATGGGGATCACCGCCGCCCGCATGGCGATCTTGATCTCATCGCTTCTCTGGATCGTGGGCGCTTGGCGGCTGAGCACGGTGTACCTGACCGAAGCGCCACCAGGCTACCACGAGATCTCCTTTAAAGCCTTGCAGCCGACCGTGCGGGGCGAGATCATCCCCAAGGCGGCCAAGGAGCTTCACCAGAGGCGGGTTTACATCAAGGGGTATATGAACCCGGGGCCTCGCAAGACGCGCATCCGCCGCTTCGTGCTGGTCCGTGACAACGGGGTTTGTGGCTTCTGTGCGCCGAAGCCCAAACCGACCGAGCTGATCGGTGTGGAACTGACCCGTGGCCTGGAGGCCGAATACACGACCCATCTGGTGGGCGTGGGCGGTGAGCTGACTGTGGCCGAGGACCCCAGCCAAGGCGGTTTCCTGTACCGGATCAAAGCCGACTTTTTCCACTGATGGTGGCTCTCGTCCACCCCCGGCCACGGGCTGTCGCGGCGCCGCTGCACATCCGCCGCGGACTTGCCCTATGCACGGTATGCCCGATCAACGGAGGACGGTGAGCTTGCAACACGGCTGTTTTTCAAGCCGAGCCATCCGAGGCGGAGCAAACCGATCGCCGCCCGCCACGGGGCGGGCTGGACCCCGACGGGACCAGTCAGCCTGTCGGCGGCGTTGGACGCACGGGAAGGGGGCCCTCAAAGCAAGCCCCCCATGAGGCTGGCAACCCACGCGGCAAATCTGCCTTGCTCCGCCGATGGGATTTGGCTATTTTCACTCTTTTTGACCCCCGCGCCGGGCGGGACCGCGGGCTATCCGGCGGCCGGCGCGATCGACTCGGCCTGTGGCCGGCGCGGGAGCCAGGAACGAACAGGAAGCTGGCATGCGTGGGACGGCGCTGACGGTCATTCTCCTGCTGGCTGCCCCCTCGGCAGTCCCTGCCCAGCAATGGGCAAAGGACATGTTCGACCACACCAGCCACGACTTTGGCACGGTGGCTCGCGGAGCCGAAGTGAAACACAGCTTCCCGCTGCAGAACATCTACGTCGAGGATGTCCACATCGCGAAGGTCGTTTCCACCTGCAAGTGCCACAAGCCGAAGATCGTCAACCCTACGCTGAAGACGTACGAAAAAGGGGCGATCGTCGTGGAGATCGACACACGACGCTTCACCGGACGCAGAGACGCCACCTTGACTGTGTTCTTCGACAAACCGTTCCCGGCTGAAGTACAGCTGAACACGTACTGCTATATCCGCAGCGACGTCGTCGTCGAGCCGGGCGCGGCCCACTTCGGGCTTCTCCAGCGTGGCACGGTGGCCGAGAAGAAATTGATGGTCAGCTACGCCGGGAGAAGCGACTGGCAGATCCTGCGAGTGGAGAGCGCCAGGGCCTACCTGGAGGGCGAGGCTCGCCAGGTGAGCCGGTCCATGGGCGAGGTGAGCTACGAGCTGACCGTGCGGATCAAAGGCGATGCGCCGGTCGGCCCCATTCGAGACCATTTGGTTCTGGTGACCAACGACCAGAGCCTGAAGGCCCGCCGCGTGCCCGTGTTGGTGGAGGCCGAGGTGGTTTCGGGCATAGCCGTCAGCCCGTCGCCGCTGCCGTTGGGGATCGTGCGCATCGGCCAGACGGTGACACGAAACCTGGTCATCCAGGCCAAATCACCCTTCCGCATCACCCAGATCACTGGGCCCGACGAGCGATTCCAGTTCATGGTGGGCAACGTGGCGCGGCCGCTGCAGCTGGTTCCGGTCACCTTCGCCGCCGGCGACCAGCCCGGGAAGGTCACAGGCACGATCCGCATCCACACGGACCTGGAAAGTCACCAAGTGGTGGAAGTGGAAGTGGACGGCCAAGTGGTGGCCCCGGGTTCTTCGGGCGGCACGCCTTGAGGTGGGGCACCGCCGGACGGCCGCTGGGCGACGGGCCACACGACTGCGTTCGCCCCTCACGTCGCCACGGCCATGAGGGCCAATAGGCTCAGCCAGGCCGCCAGCAGGCATGTGGCCAAGACCAGCCGCCAGCGGTGTGCCCGTGAACGCTTCGGCGGCTCGCCCCGCTTGCCCCGTCCTGGTTGCGTTCGATCAGTCTTTCTCGAAGGCCCCATAAATCGCTTCTCCAAGTTGCCGCGGCGCAGCCCTGCCCTTGGGCAGCGCGTGCGTCACTCCTGGGGTTTGATCTCGAACTGCTCCACGAAGGCCGTGTCGAAGTCGTAGACGTTATCGAAATCCTCGCGGCGATCTTCCGCCGTTTTTCGCATCCGCCCGATGCGGATCATGTTGTAGACGATCTCCCCGAAATCGCTGGTGCTGTGGATCCCCCAACTGTTGAGCACGGTCTTGGCCATGTAGCCGTACTGTTCCAAGGCATAGCGGCGCGCGGCTTCGCACAACTCTTGGCCCGTCACATGCTTGTGTGGCCCCGAAGGCTCGTCCTCCTCCGGATCATCGAACTCACTCGGTTCGCTCGGGGTTTCGCGGCCCATCCGAAGCACCTTTTGAGCATAATTGAGGGCCTCGAAGACAAACACATAGGCTTCGAACTTGTACCGTTTGTCTTCCCTGAGGAGTTGGACAAACCGTTCGGAGGGATCAAGCATGGCCAGCTGGACGGTCTAA
>DQVB01000010.1 GCA_015661985.1 Planctomycetota bacterium
ACGGCCGTCATGTCAACCACCTTCTCTCCCATATCCGCGGCGAACGCCATTTCCAGCGCAGGCAGGCCGGCCAGCGGATCAGCCGCACGAGCCGACTCCCGCGCGGCCAGCTCGGCCTCGCGGCGGCGTGACGCTTCGCTCGCCAGTTCCGCAAGCCATCGTGTGAGCCTCCGGATGACCACGTCCGGCGGTACGGCGCCGGTGATCACGTGCCGGCCGGCGGGCACGTCGATTCGACAACGGCCGTCACTCGGCTGTGCGGCCGTGACGGCTTGACCATCCAAACGCAGCGCGCCTGGGTTGGTGACCGCCAAACGAAGCTCCGCAGGCTGATCGCTGACCACATGCAGCGTTCCGGTGGGGAAATCCCAATCCATCGCAAGCGGCGTGCCGGCTGTGATCAACGGCCCTCCGGCGCCGGCCGCGTCGGAGGCGATCCGGGTCAGGCCTTGGGCAAAGAGGTGGTCGGCCGAGAGGATGGCCAATTCCGCCGAAACGCTTTGGAACGAGCCTGCGACGGCCAGCGCGGGCGCCGGTGTGCGCAGCACGGCTGCCTCCCGCCCGACGCGCAAGCAACGCAGCGATCGCTCGTCGGCGTCCGGCTCGACCCCGACCAGCGAGAAGAACACACACCGCTGGCCCTCCCGCACGGGCCCGACCCACCGCATCGTGGCTAGGCGGCCGTCGCGAGTCGTCTCGATCAGATCGGCCGCATGGATCTGGCCCACCCGCGCGCCACGCCCCTCGGGCGTTTCGATCGGCGCCTTGAATTCGATGTGACCATCCGCAGTCACCCGCCCGGCGGTGGGTGTCTCCCACAGAAGCTCCACCTCCATGTTCTCCGCGTCTGCGCGGACCACCACCTCGTCGAGCACGACCCCGTAGCGGCCGATTCGCTGGGCCAGTGTGCGGCGCCAGCGGCAATAGGCCGCCTGGGGCACCTCGGCCGTAGCCACCGCCGTTTGGCCCACCACCTCGGCACGTTCAAGCGCCGCGTCCATGGCAATACGCGGTTCGACCAGCCCGTCGGACCGTGTGAGCAGTTGGTTACGGTAGCCGGCCAGCAGTGTGTAGCCGTTGAGTCGCAGCTCCAAGAGGGCGAACGTGTGATACGGGTTGCGCGAGGCGCCGTTGTAGCCGTCGATGAGAATGAAATCGCCTGAAGCATCGTGGGCCGAGCGGAAGCTGCCGAACTGAAACGACTCCTCCAGGGGCAGGCCGCTCCGGCGGGCCCGCCACATCGGCTCGGGTAGCCGATGGATGGTCCATCGGCCAACCAGGTCGTCAGGCGATTGCGGCTTGAGCCGCGCCGGCCAAAACGATTGGCCCAGCCGGAACACGGTCATATCCACACCGGTGCGGTTGCGGTACTCGAGCCACCGGCCGTCGCCGGTCAGATACGCCGCCTTGTGCAGGTAGCCGATCGAGGCGCTACGCAGGGCCCAGTCCGGCCGGCGGCCCGAAACCAGTGCCTCCTGACCGCGCAGCAGCCTGGCCACCACACCATTCTCCAGCGGCACACGATCACCGGTAAGCAGCATGTACGTGAAGACCGGCGCGATGCCGGTGTTGTACCAGAACAGATTGTCACTCTCGCCCCGGACCCACGCGTGGCGATGGAGCGGGCGGAAATGCAGCCGGGCGCACTCCATCGCATGCCACCAGAGCGGACTGGGATAGCTGCGATAGAAGTAGCGACCGAGGCAGTACAGCGAAACAGCCGACCACTGCCCGTGGCGGCTGCCCACGGCCGCGGGAGGATGGATCCGCCCGTAGATGCCTTCCGGCGCCCGGTGCTCCAGCTGCTTGGCAAACGCATTGATCACCCGCAGCCGCTCCTCGTCCGAGAACACCGGGCTCTCCTCGATCAGGTCCCAGAAGAGGATCATCATGTGGGCCGTGTAGTGGTAGGGGCCGCTGAGCGGCGCGTCCTTGTTCTCGATCCGCTCGCCGTCCACTTCGGCGATCTGTCGCTTCGCCTCTGCGTCGGGAAACGCCAATCGCAGCGCTTCCCGCGCATGGAATTCGTCGCCCGTCATGTAGTAGGCCGCCATACGCTTGCTGATGCTGTTCCAGCCGAAATAGCCGACCGAACCGTAGCCAGCAGAGGCTTCCCACGTCTCGAGCTTCCGCACATCGCGCGGCACACGGATGCCGTCGCCGAGCTGGATATCGGCAATCCAACCGACCGACAGCTCACCGCGCAGCGCGTCGCCGCGACGCTTCGCGCCGATCTTTCGGAGCCGGGCGACGAGGGCCTCGGCTGCCTGCTGGACGCCGTCTGTGTCGCTGCCCCCCACAAAGATCACGTTGAAACCGTTGCCGAATGGGTTGTGGAGCGTGCGCACAACGTAGCCACCGCGTCCCGGATAGCGGAGATCGAGCAGCGTGTAAAAGCGGTTGTAAAGCTCGCTGATGCAGCGATTCGTCGAGCGGTTGCCCAATACGATCAGGTTTCTTGCGATCGGCACGGCGGCCTCAGGGGCCTCGTCAGTCACCAACGGCACGGTCGCGCCGGTGAGCGCCTTGATGGCCGACTCGATGCGTCTGGCCGCCTGCTCGTAGACACCGGACCCCGGAGCCACGATCGTCGCCGCCGGCTGGCCGTCGCGGACGATGGGCGTGCTCAGGTGCAGATCTTTGAGCCTACGATACGATGGCGGTGTCGGCGGTGGCGGAGGCGGCCCACAGAGGAGCGATGCGTGGCGCAGCAACACCTGCGGCGTGGGATCGCGATGCGTGTAGAGGTAAACCTGCGCATGTGTTGTGCCCGGTGGGGCTACCCCCTGCACGAACACCTCGGTGAACCGCCGGCTGCTCGAGGGCGCCAAGTCCGTCTGAAAGAGCTTGCCCGACGGCAGGAAGCGGAGCTGCAAATAGGCACCCTGGACGGCTTGCCCTTCTACCGCGCAGACATGGGCCGTGGCTCGATAGAGCGACCCCGGTTTGGCCCGCACGGCCTGCGTCAATCCGATCTCGCGGTGGCGATCGCGATCAGCCAGCAGCACTGCGCGGCCCGCCTGGCCGTCCAGCTCGATCCGGTGCACTTCGCTCCGGCCGCCGCCGCCATAGAGCGACCAGCCGTCCGGCACGCCGCCGGAGCCTTCGGCTCGGAACGAGCCATTGCGGAGCAGGTTTTCTGAAAACAGGCTTGTCGGCTCCGCACCTGACACTCGCCCCGCACCAGCCGCCACGAGGACAACCGCCGCGCCGGCCGCCAACACCGTGACGAGTTGTCTGAGGCGCAAGGAACCTCTCCCGGGACGACTCCACGCGGATCGAGCCGACCGCTCCCCGAAGGGACTTGCCGTGGCCATGGACGCACTCCTTTCGATCAACTTTTTCGTGGCCATTGTTCGGCAGCCAGTATACCGCATCCGTTTCTGCCGTTCCCGGGCCGCCGACGGGACGCGGGGCGGGGCGATGCCGAAAGCCTAGCGGCCTGCGCCGGCCCTGATGGCCGCAGCCGGGGGCGGTTGACGGCTGCTGACGCCTCGGACTACGATCATAGCTCGATTCACCCCCTCCAGCCCTTCGAGACAGAGGAAGCCATGCGACCCAGCCGCATCAAAGCCAAATTGGCTCGTAACCAACCAGTGCTCGTGACGACCCTCCATCTGGCCGATCCGTCCCTGTTCGAACTGACCAGCCTGTTGGGCTTTGACGGGATCTGGATGGACATGGAGCATCACACCTACGG
>DQVB01000019.1 GCA_015661985.1 Planctomycetota bacterium
AGCCGGCCCGCCCTTCCGTTGCCCGCCGCCGGTCCGGGGGTAGCAAATGATGCCGTCCCACGGGCCCCCTGGTCGATACGCGTAATTCCAGCAACCGACCAGGTCGCTCCGCCCGTCACCGGTCAGGTCCACGAAGCCCGCTGCGTAAAAGAGCGTGATCGGTCGCGGCTGGCCGGCGTTGTACCGCAGCAAGTCGCCCACCCCGATCAGCGGCGTGTACGCTTTTGGTTCCAGTGGGCACCGTTTTTTCGTGACGCGAAACCGGATCTCGTATTCGACGTGGTTGGGATCGGCAATCACCCACTCCACTCGGCCCCTGTCGCCGTAGGCAAAGCCTTCCTCCGCGTGAGGCACAGGCTCACCCGTGACGAGGTCGAGGACCTGGATCGAGTTCGGATCGAGCACGCCCTGCACGCCTGCTTCACGGATGTTCGCTCCGAAGTCGATCATCGGATCAACCGGCACGTTCCTGAACTCCAGGGGCGTCGTGACCGCCACCCGAAATCGATAGGACGACGAATCGGGAGCCGCCGCAGCAACTGCTATCGAACAGGACGCGCAGAGTACAAAAGCGAAACCCAGACTCAGCTTGCTCATCGCCTTTCCTTTGATTGGCGGCCCTCAAATCCTTCTGCAGCCTCTATTCAGAAAAGCGAAACGCATACACATCGGCGTCGCTCATGACAAAGCGCAGCCGGATGGTGCGTCCGGCCAGCGACGACACGTCGGCGCCCGATTTCCAGACGACCGGGCCGTCGAGCTTGTCGCCGTAGATCTCCGCGCAGTTCTCCAGCTCGAAGCCCGCCATTACCTTGCCGTCAGCATCCTGGATCTCCACGCGCAACGAACCGACGGCCGATGTCGAGTAATTGACCCGCAGCTCCTTGCCGGAGAACTTCAGCGGCCTGGTCAACAGCTCTCCACCGGCATATGGGGCCTGGACGGATACGAAACCGTCCGGACGCAGCGTCAAGCGGCGAATGCGGACCGAGGGCAGTCGCCAGTTCTCCATGGCGTACATGGAAAGCTCGTTAGGTGATGTCTGCAGGATGCCCCGTTCCATGTACAGCGACCGTTCGTGCCAGTTGCCCTGATCGAGACCCGGGCGCACGAACGCTTCCACAAACGTCCGATCGAAATGAATGCCGTCTCGGCTGGAGAGGAAGACAATGTCGTTGACGCCCTTGCCGAATTTCCAGCCCGGCTTCGGCTCGCGCGCCGACGCAAACCGTGAAGGGAACATGAACAGGTAATCGGGGGCTCGCTCGTAGCGGACCGTCGCGTTGGTGTAGAATTCTTCGAGCGGTGCGTCGCCCGTGTCGATCGGCTTCAGCGGCGTCCAGTGACGGAAGTCCTTTGACGTGGCGCGGCGCACCCAGCGCACGCCGCCTGCGAAGGAACGTACCATTGCCTTTCCCAGCCGGCCTTCTCTGCGCACGCCGCGCGTGTAGACGACGTATTGCCTGGCCGCTTCGTCCCAGAACGCGATGTTGTGCGAGTCGAAGGGGCGATCCGTAAGGATCGGCTCCCTCTGTGCCGGCTTCCAGTGCAGGCCGTCTGGTGATACCAGCGCAAAGAGGTCCGCGCCTCGCACCACGGCTTTGTACTTCTCATCCGGCTTCGCCGCGGGATTCCCGTCTTTGAACGGAGCCATGTTGCCTGCGGCCCCTGCCCACACCAGGTTGTTCTCCTTCGACCCGCCAAACTCGATGATGCCCAGCTTGGGCTTGCGCCAATGCACGCCGTCTTCGCTCTCGGCATAGGCCGTCATGGCCCGCCGCGGGCCTTTCGTGTAATCGACGCCGTCGACGCGGTACCAAGCGCGGAACAAGTCGCCGTCCCGGAACGTAACCATGTACGACACGCCGTACTTTTCCCAAGGGTACTCCGCCTCGATGGCCACCTCGCGCCGCACCGGATGATGCAAGACCTGCCGTACGCCATCCATGTGCTCGATGAGGTGCCCGTCCACGAACAGCTGCCGGCGCGAGCCGATGTCGATCGCATCATCCTCGGCAGGCATAGAGGTGTTCAACAGGAGAAGCCCCAAGACGATGATCGCGGTTGATCGTTTCATGCCTGCGTTTCCTGTTCAGATGGCCTGGAACATCGCACAGTCGCCGCCAGTTTGTGCCACAGGACTTGCCAGGATACGACGGGCCAGCGCAGTTGTAAAGTGTCAAGAGTCGGCCGCCGCGCACTGCCCTTGCAGGGGATGCCGGAAAAGCAGGATTCCCAGGCATCAGGCGCTCCGATCCGCTTCGTACATGGCTGATATGTTCTCCGGCGGCACATCGGGCTGGAACAGGTGCCCGGGGGCGAGGATGTATCCGCCGCCTCGGCCGAGCACACGGCAGTAGCGCTGGACCTGGCGGCGCACGTCATCCGGCGTGCCGCGCGTCAGCAGGTGTTGCATGTCGATGCCACCGTGGAAGCTGATCCGGTCGCCGAATTCGCGCTTCAGCTCCTCCGGCGCCATATCCGGCCCGGTCGGCTGGATCGGATCCAGAACGTCGACGCCCAACTCGATCAGATGGGGAATGAACGGCCGGATCGATCCACAGGTGTGGTAAAGGACCTTGCCGCCAAGAGCGTGGATCCAATCGATCATTTCTTTGAGGTACGGCGCGACGAATTGCCGGAACATATCCAGCGATATCAACGGGCCCGACTGGCTGCCGAGGTCGCTGATCAGCAGATACAGGTCGATCCGCCCGGCGGTGGCCTCGGCGGCCCGAGCATAATCTTCTCTGTAGAAGTCCGTGAACTTGCGGCAGAGAAAATGGACCCAGCCGGGCCGCTCGACCATGTCGACGAACATTTCTGCGAGCCCGCGAACCAGCGCCGGACGCTGCCACACGTCGGCGAACCCGTAGAGCAAAGCGTACGGTTCCCAACGCCGGCACTGCTCGGTCAGGTGCGAGTGGTCCAGCTGGTCGGGCGAGGGCCAATCGAACGATTCCAGCTCGCGGAACTCGGTGGCCCCGGCCAAAGCCCCTTTCGTGTCGTCCCGCATCGGCCCCCAAGGCGTTCGTTTGTAGACGTAGCGTTCGCCCCAGAAGTTCTGGAAGACGCCGCCACCCACGGGCCGTTCGGGCGGTTCCGGGACTTCCAGATGGCGAATGTCGACACGCAACTCCTCCAGCAGCCGATCCCGATCCTCATGCCCCATGTGAGCCAGCAGCCGGTTCCAGGCCGGCTCCTCGGCCCAGAAGTCGCACGGTACGCGATCCGTTTGTCGATGATCCAGCGCGGCCAATACTCGCTGCCGAGGCGTCATCTCCGATCTCTTCGTTTTCCGGTTGGCTCCCGCTCGGGTGTGTCTGATGCAGCTGTTACTTCTGAGCCACCGCCTCTGCCGGCAGGAATGGACGGTGTGGGACGTGGCGCGACCCAGACAGCGCCGAAATCACACGTGCCGGGATGCAGACCGTGTTTGGGGCGAAAACCGACGCTCGCCAGGAAGGGAGATGC
>DQVB01000233.1 GCA_015661985.1 Planctomycetota bacterium
CCTGTGCCGTCCCCGGCACGGCAGACAGGTACACGGGGCCCCGAGCGGCCGCTTGGCGCGCCGTTGACGCTCGCCATCCATGGCTCGCGCCCTGCGGGCGCGCCTTCGGCACGTCCAAATCCGCTGTCCTGCGGATTCGCCCCCCGGGGTGGGGTTGTGCGGCGCGCCTGCCTGTGGCGTCCGCCACGCAGACAGGGCAGGGAAGCGGACCTCGTCCTTCCAGCGCTGGAGCAGGTCCTTGCTTGAATCCGCATGGCCCATGCGCTCGGCGAGTTCGCGTAGACCGACCGCGAACGAACACCGATCTCCTGTGTAGCGTCTTCATTGAATGCGCGTGGCCTGGAGGAGATCACCAAGGCGGTGGCGGGATGGTACGACATCCAATCGGGTGGATTATTGCGCCGTCGCTGCCCGCACCGAGAGGCGCATCGCATATTGATGTGCTGTGGGGCGGAGTATTGTCGGCACGATTGGAGCCTGAGCGACGTGGCGGAGCATTTGGGCGTGTGGCTAAGCGGGCTGACACGGGCACGAGATCCACTTGCCGGTGGGCTTCCGCGCACCAAGAACCAAGCGCAGCGCGTCCAGAACGTCGTGCAGCGCCTCCAGGCGACCCAAAGTCAATAGCGCAGGTGTGACCCCCTTTCCGCTGGGGTGAAAGAGCACATCGACCGCCACCTGGGCACCTTCAGCAAGGCGGCTGGAACGATCGGCGGGTTCGCCGCCGGCGATGAGCCGGTGATCCAGTACATCCGTTTCCACGCCCCTACGTACGTGTTTACCAGGTCGACGCCGCCGCCCGTGGTGGCGGCCACATCGGCTTCACTGCGCATGCTTCAGCGAGCCGACGACCGGCGTCGAAAGCTGGGTGAAAACGCCCGGAGACTGCAGGAAGGCCTGCGGGCTTTGCACCTGGACCCGGGCAACACCCAGTCGCCCATCACCCCATCCGACTTTCGGGCAGCGACGCCCTGTACATGGCCGAACAGCTGCAACGGGTACACGGCATCCGGGCCGCAGCGGTGGTTTGCCCTGCCGTCAGCCTGGGGCAATCGATCCTCCGACTGATCCCCACTGCCATGCACAGCCCTTCGGATATCGACTACGTGGTGCATAGCATTGCTACCATCCGGGCGGCTATGGCGTTGGGATCGCTGGCCGGCAAGTCGCAGTGGGCCACGCGAGACCGGTTTGGGGCTGCGAGGCCCCGGCCCCCACAGCGCTGGCAGTCGCTTTGCTCTGCAACAGGCGATTCCCTTCGAATCCGGCCCGAGCGCTCGGGCAACGGCTGCACGCGGAGACCTGGAAAGCAGGAGGAAGGCAGGCTATCCTGGGCTGAACCAACAGTTTCCGTACAACATGCCGGTGGCCGGCTCTGCCGGCGCCGCCCAGAGGGTGGTGCAGACCGCGCCGACAGACGATGGAGGGTGCCATGGGAGACGACAGCAGACCGGTGTTCGTCACGGGGGCAACGGGCTTCATCGGCACTTGGCTGGTGCAAGCGCTTGTGCAGCGTGGCCAGCCGGTGCGGGCGCTCAGCCGCCGCGACAAACCCCAACCGCCCCCGGGATTTGCCGGTCCCGGCCCTCCTCCGCTGGAACATGAACTGGTCGAGATAGTGCGGGGCGACATCACCGACCGCGATTCGCTGTTGCGGGCCATGAAGGGCTGCGGCCGCGTGTTCCACCTGGCCGCCTACGCCAAGAACTGGGCCCGCGACCGCACCACCTTCCACCGCTCGAATGTCGAAGGGATGCGCAACGTGTTCCACGCCGCGGCGGAACACGCCGTTGAACGGGTGGTGTGGACGTCCACGATCGCCACATTCGGCCCCACTCCCCGAGGTGTCGTGGGTGACGAATCCATGCCGCGTATCACCGCGCGGTATTTCACCGAATACGAACGCACCAAGGCCATTGCGGAAAAGGAAGCTTTCCGCTGGGCCGCCGCCGGCTTCCCTGTGGTGGTGGTGAACCCCACGCGGGTATACGGCCCGGGCCATTTGACCGAGGCCAACTCCGTGACGCGGATCATCGATGCCTACGATCGCGGCAAGTTCCCCTTTCTGTTCAACCGCGGTATAAACGTGGGCAACTACGTCCTGGTCGACGACGTGGTCCAAGGCCATCTGCTGGCCATGGAAAAAGGACGCGTGGGCCAGCGATATATCCTGGGGGGCGAAAACGCCACCCTGAAACAGCTCTTTCGCACCATCGATCGCGTCAGCGGCAAGCGCCATTTTCAAATCGCCACACTTACCGCTGGCCCGCTGATCTTCGCCTGGTTCCAGCAAATGCGAGCAAAGTGGTTCGGAACCTATCCAAGCATCACGCCGGCCTGGGTCAGGACCTACGCCGTGGACAGCGCCTACCGCTCGGATAAAGCAGCACGCGAACTGGGCTACCGCTCCACGCCGCTGGAGGAAGGCATCCGCATCACATACCAGTGGCTTCAGCGCGTGCGCGCCCAAGCCCAGCCGGCGGGCCGCTGGATGTGAAGATCAACAACCAACGCGGCCGGCGGGGCGCCCGCATCCGGTTCTGTGTGATCATCCGGGCCTGCATGGCATCCATTCGGCCGCTCCTTTGCCCGATGGCGAAGCGTCCCTGCGCTCCGCGGGGGCCGCCGCGGCCACCCCGAGCCGTCTCGGCTGCGCCCGACGCAATAACCACGAGCAGGATCACCCCCGTGCTCGCAAGATTCTTCCTGGTACCGAACCTCCTCTGAGTTCCGAGCCGTTTCGTGGAGTACCCGGGGCCTTCGAGTGCCTTTCCCAGCCCTTGCCGCGATTGCTGCACGTCGAACGCCACTGGCGGTGATGGATGCGCAAACGTCGTAGCACAACGATCCGGTTTTCATCGTTGCTCCCCTGACCGGCACGGAAGTTGCTTTGTACGGGGACTGCCGACAGGAGTTGGTCTTACGTGTGGGGGCCCTCGCAGGCAAGGTGCCCGGCTGCGTGGGTCCCGCGGGCTCCGCTGGCCGTGCTGCCTTGTCGCGCGGTCCGGCACCGCCGAAGGAGCGGGCTGCCGCAAGATCCAGCGCTGCAAGAATGTGCCGGCGGGTGCCAAAAGGGTGTGAAGAATTTGCAGGGCACCGGGTGCACGCTTTCGAAGGAGGTGTATCATGAGAAGCGGATCGACGTTGGCGCTCAGCGCCGCTTGCCTGTTGGGCCTCGGCCTGACAGGCATCGGGCAAGCCGCAGAGACCGACACGAAGGGGGAAGCAGCCCGACCGGCGGCCCCCGACGTGGCCATGCTGC
>DQVB01000067.1 GCA_015661985.1 Planctomycetota bacterium
AGGTTTCAACGCCGGACGGTTTGGAACCGCGTCGGCATGGGGAGAATGATGACCTGCCGAGGATGCTTGGCACAGCTCGTTTTGGAAGCACGCACGGGCAAGCAGCCGGGACGCCCCTCACTTCGCTAACGTCAAGCGAGAGAAACTCTGGACACTATTATTAAGACCCCGACCGCAGGACGCCAACCTGCTACTTCTCCGGTTCGGGTTCCGAGGACGGCTGCGGTAGCGACCCGAAGACTTGGCGATAGAAGGCCCACGTCTCATCCCCCAGGACGTCAAACAGCGCCAAGGGGTTGTGTCCTACGCCGGGGGCGACCAGGAACGTGTGTGGGATCTTGAGGTCCTTCAGATGTTTGGAGAATGCCTCGTTGGGGCGGAGCATGGCGTCTCGGCCTCCCACGGCCACGCGTAAGCGCAAGCGGCCTCGCACCTCATCCGCGTATTGCTCCGCGAGCTCCCTGGGGCTCTGGGCTTGAAAGTACTCCTGGTCGCCGCCGTAAACCTTCCGCAGGATTCTGGCTCGGGCCCGCATCTTCTCCGGCGGACCTTTGGCCGGCGTGAACTCTCGCTGCATCGGCCCGGCTCCCAGGATCGATGCCGCACCGAAGATGTCGCTGTATTTCAGCCCCAGCCGGGCCGCTCCATAACCGCCCATGCTGAAGCCTTCGACTAGCCGTCCTTCGCGCGACGCGATGGTGCGAAAGTTCGCGTCCACGTAAGGAACCAGTTCCTTCACGACGATGCGTTCCAGCGGGGTTCGACCGTCCTTGGAATCGCACCACATGCCTTCGGCGAGCCCGTTCGGAAACACGATCACGACAAGGGGCATTTTGCCAGCGGCCATGGCACGGGCGAAATAGGAGACCAGTTTCGGTAGTCCGCGCAGTCCTCCCCCATGGCCGTGCAGCCAATAGATCACCGGGAACCGCCGGGTCTTGTCGCGACCGTAGGCTTCCGGCGTGTACATGTGGAAGCTGACCTTCGATTTCGCTGCGGCACTGAAGAAGACCCGGTGTTGAAGATGAGGCGCGCGCACGGCAGGGGTTACCCACGGAACGTGTCCTTCGGTCTTTCGGGACGGGTTCCCGGGCGGCACTTGGAGCCGCAAGAGGACCGACAAGCCAGACGCACAGGATGGCAAGCCGCACTTTCAGAACCCGTGACCGTCCGGAGCTCCGGCCGATTCCGTCACAGACGGCTCTGCAAAACGACCAGGTGTATGACGGGACCATGCCGGGGTTTGTTTGAGAGAATGAGAAACGCGGCGAACCTTGAGCCATGCTTTTGCAGCTCCCAATGGTTGATTTCGGGCAACTGTCTTCGGCAAGGTCTCGAAAGCCCTGAACACGCATAAAGGGCTCGCTCGAAACGAACCCCGGAAGGGATTGCTCCACGAGGCGGTCTCGGGAGTCCGGCCGATCCTACGCGCATCATCTCGTCTGGGCTTTCGCCATGCGCACCATGTCCTCCGAGGTGACGACCCGGAGATGGGCCGCCGCATAGGCCACGATCTGCTCGTAGGCTTGCCAGATGGCCTCGCGGTTCTCGGCCGATCGCGGTGCCGAGGCATCGGGCGCGTCGAGATCAAAGGGCGGGCGGCGCGGTCGGCTCTTGCGCGCATCAACGTAATAGATCAGCGCCCATGGCGTTGAGCGAGCGCGATAGAAGTTGTTTTCATGGATCAGGCAGGTGATCAGCGGGGCACGCGACGCGTTCCATTGGCCGAGCCGCTTCTTCAAATAGGCTGTTGGGTTGTAATCGGCCGCGCGAGGCGTCGCAAGCATGTTCCACCAAAAGTTGCCGCGACCGCGCCGGCCCGGCCGGTCACCCGGCGCGATCCAGCGCGTCACGCTGAAGTCGCTCGGACGCACCAGCAGTCCGTCGACATATTCGAACGGCCGATCGATCTTGGTCCCCGTTTCGTGGTGTTCAACGATCACCTTGGCTCCCAACCGCCGATAGACCTGGCGCGCAACGTGCCGGACTCGCGCGGTCGGGGTCGGCACGCCCAGGGCGGCCGGTTTCCGTCCGAACGTCTTGGCAACATAGCGGTAGCCTCCGGGCTGAGACGCGATCAACCGGCCGGTCGCCAGGTCCAGCCGATAGGTCTCGTAGTCGCGGATGGTTTCGGCCATCTCGTCCTCGTCCATGTCCAGCAAGTCCTGGTTGAAGCCGGGATACAGGATATGCGGCGGACGCACGTGGTAGCTGATCGTCATCTTGCTGTTGCGCAGCCGTCGGATCACGTCGGGACGCGATTCGGCATAGTGGTGCGTGATCGGTGCCGTCAAGTAGAAGTCGCCTCGCACACCGTACTTCTCGAACAAGTGGATCAGCTTCAACAGAGTGTCGGCGCTCTGGTCGATGTGGAGCCAATCATGCACATTGATTGCGAAAGTGATGTAGCCCTTCGCGCCGGCCCGAAGCGGTTCGGCTTCCAGCCGGCCCGTTTCCGCAGCGCCGCCGGCCTGGACGGATGCAGCGGACGCCGCGGAGCTGTCTGTCTGCGCACCGGCGGCCTCCCCTGCAGAGGCGCTAGACGACCCGGTGCCGCCGGGAGCGGCAATACCCGTCTTTCGCTCCCACTGCTCGAACAGATCGCAGATCTCGGACGGGATCGCGTAGCGCACATGGCCGGACTTTACCAGGGGGGCTAAAAAGTCGCGGTAGAGTTTCTCGTGCTGAGCCAGATCGTCGCGGAAGGCCTGGGAGTTCACGTATTGCCAAGGTGTCATGACGGGTTCGCGCGGCACAAAGCGTCCGACGTGCTCGACGAAATAGAACACGTTGAGACGATCGGCCCGGACACGGCTCAACGCAACGCGCAAATGCCGCTCCATCAGCTCTGCAAAACGCTCATGGTGGCGTGTGTGCACCGCCCCGGCTCCCGGCAGATACACCACGCGGCACTCCGGCCGGTGGGTGGCCCATTTCGATTCGCCCTGGTACGGCGAGCCCGCCGGCCGCCACGGATGCAAGTAGTAGTGCTCCATCGCCTCCTGGCCTGTCTGGGTCCGCACGTTCTTGTAGGCCGTCATCGTGCGGATGCCAACGCGAGCGAAGATATCCCAATCGGGCTGATCGAAATTGCCGTTCAAATCCGTGACCGGTCCGGCCCCCGCGGCTTCGAGTTCGTCCTTGCGCAGCTTGATATAGTCGAGCACATCGCGCGTCGTCGGGTTCCTGCGCGGATTCGGGCCGTGAGTGTGCACCGAGAACGATACGCCATACTGCTCGCGCAGCCGGCGGATGAACCCGGGATCGTAGCGTTGGGCGCCCAGCCAGATTTCCCGCTCCGGCTGGGCGACCAGACGAGCGCCGTACCGATGCAGCATTTTGGCCATGGCTTCGTACTTTCGGACGTCCGCCCGGAAGTAATCGCGGTCGGTCAGGTAGGCGCGCGGCGTCTCCGAGTGCATCAGCACCATGACGTACAGCGGTGCGGCCGGCTTCTCCGGCACGGCGGCCGGTTTCGGCCAATGGGCGACCACGCTGTAATCGTCGATCCAGACCGTGCCCGGCCCCCGGATGACGACCTGAAACTCGGCGTCGCCGACATTGCCTGTGAAGAATACCTCGGTGCTGAGGCGCGTCCAATCGAAGGTGCCGCGAAGCGTCTTGGATCGCTGGATTCCGCGCCCCGGTCCCCAGGTCCGGTCGTCTGCCCAGCGTCGGCCCATCGGGCGCCGGCCGGCGCGCGGGCGCGGAATCACAACCAGCTCGATCGAACGGATCCCGTCGGCCCGGACCGTCACCGAAAAGGTCAATCGCTGCCCTTTGTCGACCGGCAAGCTCCGCACGAGCATGCCCGCCTGGTGCGCGTCGGCCACAATCCGAGCGGCGTAACGCGATCCGCCGGCTCCAGGCGAGACGAATGCGAGGGTCGCCACATCGCCGCCGCCCGGCAGCGGCCGCATCGCGTAATCGTCCCTTCGCGAGTCGTTTTCGAATCCCTTGTTGGCATTCAGTTCGAAAGGTTCCGTTTCGGGTTTCGGTCCCGGTGCGACCACGTCGATCACGACCGGTGCTCCGGCTTCGTAACGGGGCTGTTCGGGCGCCATGATCCGCACGGCGATCCCCCGCTCGCCACCCGCCGACGAGGGAACACACGTCACGATGCCCGGTCGAACGCCCTGCCCGAACGGTCCGCCCGGGCGCCGGACCGATCGAAACGGCCGCGGCCGCTGCTGAAACTCCAACCCTGGAATCGGCCCCCGATCGCGTGGCCGCTCCTGGCCCATTGCCAGGTTCGACCCGCACAAAGTCACAGTCACGACGAGCGACCACGCGCGATGCGCTTCCCACATCATGCACCCTCCTTTTTCAGGGACGGTTGGCCGCCCAGGGCTTTCCCTAGATCAAACTCGATGTGGAACCAACGCTCGGTGCCTTCAGCCGGCGGCGCGGTGATCTTTTCGACCCAGGTGCGGCGCACCCACTCGGGATGGTTGGTCCAGTAGGCGGTCTCCACCTCAAGCCGCTCGCCAGGGGGCTCGGTCGTCATCGGAAACCGGACGTCCAGAATTCGCTGGTCGCCCATCGTCAGCAATCCGATGGTGACGTCGCTGTAGTGAATTTCGTAGCAGTCGGCGGGACGAAGCGGGCCGCGGGTCCGTTGCACGGAAAGATCGAACAAGTCCTGTGCCTGTTGCCGGCGGGTGCCGCGCGGCGGACCG
>DQVB01000089.1 GCA_015661985.1 Planctomycetota bacterium
CCCAGCGCCTGCCACTGGCCCACTCGCCTATACCCTTCGTCCTGCCGGCGAAAACGGGCCAACTGGATCGAGTCCGCGCCATCGCGGAAGCTGTTCCAGGCCACATAGACCGAACCGTCCGCCGCCAGGGCCAAGGCCGGTTCGTCGTTGAACCCTTTGCCGCGCGAGACGGCTGTCAATCGCGGCATGGGCGTTTCATAAAGCGCCACCTCGTCGATCCACATCCGGCCTGCCGGCGCCGCGTGCGATGAGGGCGCGACAATCTGCAGCTGGAGTGTTCCGTCCCGGGCGATGGAAATGGGCACCGAGTACCGGCGCCAGCGGCGAGGGACGCGTTCGAAGGCCGCGATCATCTGGCGCGTCCTTGCGCCGGGCAGTACGGCCCACAACACCAGCTTGGTCTGGTTCGTGGCCCGCGCCCAGATCTCAAACTCGTAACGGTTCCCGGCTCGCACGGGGACATCCCGGCGAAGGGTCAGGCTTCGCTTCGGCCCGGTCACCTCGCCCACCAAACATCGACTCCCGCCATGCGCCTGGTCCGGATCACTCACCAACTCATGCCCCGCGGCCAACGTCCATCCGGCCGTGCCCTCCTCGAACCCGCCGTTGGCGATCAAGTTTACCGGTCCGGCCGCCGCGGCAACGACCGGCCACAAACCCACCAGGCAGCCCGCACAGATCACGTGCCGTCCGCATCTCCACATGGCTTCACCTCCCTCCGATTCCCGCAGAACGCCCACATTGTCCTCTCTGCCGTCGTCGCCGGCAAGCGGTATGGGCGTGTGGCATCGGCCGGCTGTCGGCTTGCCCGCGCCGCGAGCGTGCCGTTAGGATAGCCGCTACCGGCCGAGGGGCGGTTTGCCATGGCGGTGAGGAGCAAGGGATGAAGCGGTACGATTGCGTGGTGATCGGCGGCGGGCACAACGGGTTGGTCACGGCGGCCTATCTGGCGCGGGCGGGCAAGCGGGTCTGTGTGCTCGAACGACGCCACGTGTTGGGCGGTTGCACATCGACCGAAGAGCTATGGCCTGGGTTCCGCATCTCCCCGGCAGCCTATGTGATCAGCTTGTTCCTGCCGGAGATCGTCGACGAGCTGCGGTTGTGCGAGTACGGGTTGGAGATCCTGCCGCGCGACCCCTCGTCGTTCACACCGCTTCCCGATGGCCGCTACCTGCTTTTGGGGCACGACGACGAGGCCAACTGCCGGCAGATCGCCAAGTTTTCTCGTCGTGATGCGGAGACGTATCCGCGGTATGAGGCCATGCTGACACGGCTGGCCGAGTGCCTGGAACCGCTCTTTTCGGTGCGGCCGCCGCGGTTGCCTCCCCGATGGCGCGACGCGCGACGATGGTGGGCGTATCGTCGGGCCATGGTGCAGTTGGGCAGCGACTTGCGGCGGGCGATCGAGATGCTGAGCTGTCCGGCCACGCGGATCTTGGATCGGTGGTTCCGGTGTGATCTACTCAAGGCCACGTTGGCCACCGACGCGGTCATCGGGGCCTTTGCCGCCCCGTCGTCACCCGGCACGGCGTACGTGCTGTTGCATCACGTCATGGGCCGACTGGGTGGCCGGCGTGGCGTGTGGGCCTATGTGCGCGGGGGTATGGGCAGGTTGGCCGACGCGCTGCACGGTGCCTGCCGGGCGGCCGGGGTGGAGACGCGCCTCGAGGCTGAGGTCGTGGCCATCCGGCTGCGCCGCGGCGCGGCGGACGGTGTGGTCCTGGCCGATGGAACCGAACTCGCGGCCGATGCGGTGGCCTCCAGCCTGGATGCACATCAAACCTTTTTCAAACTGCTCGGCGCCGAACACCTCCCGGACGAAGTGGCTGACCAGATCCGGCATATCGACTACAGCTCGGCCAGCGCCAAAGTGAATCTGGCTCTGGACGGCCTGCCCGATTTCGCCACAGGCTCGCTGGAACCCACCGTGGCCCTGCGCGGCACGATCCATGTGGCGCCCGGCATGCACTACATCGAGCGGGCCTTCGATGACGCAAAGTACGGGCGGCCGAGTCGCCAGCCGGTCCTGGAGGTGACCATCCCTTCCCTCCTCGACGACACACTCGCCCCGCCCGGCAAACACGTGATGTCCATTTTCGTGCAGTACGCCCCGTACCGGCTGCGGGAAGGGACGTGGGAGGTCGAGCGCGATCGGTTCGCCGACCGCTGCCTGGACCTGCTGGCCCAATACGCGCCGAACATCAAGCGGCTGGTTCTAGGCCGCCAGGTCCTCGTGCCGCCGGATCTGGAGCGGATCTACGGCCTCACCGGCGGGCATATCATGCAGGGGGCCATGGGGCTGGATCAACTGGGCCCGATGCGGCAGGACTACGCCACACCCATCCCGGGCCTTTATCTCTGTGGGGCGGCCACACACCCGGGCGGCGGTGTGATCGGGGCCTGCGGGCGGAACGCGGCTCGGGTCATCCTCCGCGGCTGAGGCTTCCCCGTGACCGGGGCGCCGAGGCGGAGAAAAACTTGCTTGAACGGCGCGACGGCGGCGGCCTATACTGGGTTTGGACCGGGCCAGAATGCGAGCGGATCGTCCGCCGTTGGCCCGCCGGTTTGCTTGATCAGGAGATATGCCTATGTTTCGCAGGGTTTTTCCAGCAGTGGCTCTGCTGTGTGTATTGGCAGCGGGCACGGCTGTTGCGCAAGACGTCGTCGAAAACAAAACGGAGGCACCATCGCGTGAGCCGGATGTGATCTTCGTGCCCACGCCCAGGGAGGTGGTGGCCAAGATGCTGGAGCTGGCCCGCGTGACCAAGGATGACCTGGTCTACGACCTGGGCTGCGGTGACGGACGCATCGTCATCATGGCGGCCAGGAAATACGGCTGCCGGGCCGTCGGATTCGATATCGATCCGGAGCGGATCAAGGAGTCGCGCGCCAACGTGGCCAAGGCGGGTGTCGGACACCTGGTGAAGATCCAGCAGCAAGACATCTTTGAACTGGACCTCAGTCCCGCCTCGGTGGTCACGCTCTACCTGCTGCCCAGCCTGAACGTGAAACTCATCCCCCAGCTGGAAAAACTCAAACCGGGTTCGCGCATCGTCTCCCACGCCTTCGACATGCGGGGGGTCAAGCCGGACAAAGTCGTGCGCTTCCAATCCAAGAAGCGGAACCGCACGTACACCATTTATCTCTGGACGGCGCCGCTGAAGAAGATCGACGAGTCTCCCCAAGAACCGGAGTGAACCCTTGGCCGCCCCGCGGGCAGGGCTGCGACCGTGTGAGCAGCTCGATGCCCGGGCGGCTGCTCGCCACTCACTCCACGAATTCGGGCCGCACCGTCCTGGGGATCAGCCCGCACGCGTGGCCGCGGGCCAGGAGCTCTTCGATCGCTTGCCGCCCGCGCGTTCCCAGGTCCAAGGTCCAACGGTTCACGTACATCCCCACGAACCGGTCCGCCCGCGCCGAGTCCAGCCCGCGCCCGAAGTCCAATGCGTACCGGAGGGCCTCGTCCCGGTGCCGCAGCCCAAAGGCGATACTCTGACGCAACAAGGAGGTCACCTCCGAAGCGGCGGCCCGCCCCAGGTCTTTGCGCACGGCATTCACACCCAGCGGAAGCGGCAGACCTGTCTGTTCCAGCCACCAGCGGCCTGTGTCCACCACCAGGGCCAACCGGTGATCACCGTAAGTGAGTTGTCCTTCGTGGATCACCAGGCCGGCGTCCACCCCTTGGCCCTGATGGTCCCCCCGGGCCACCGCATCGAGGATCCCGTCGAACGGCACCACCACGTGCCGGAAAGGGCGCCCCAGGCAAAGCCGCAGCGCCAGAAACGCCGTGGTCCATTCTCCCGGTACGGCGACGGTGCTCGCGGCCAGCTCCTCCAGGCTTATCGGCCGGCGGGCCACGACCACCGGCCCGTAGCCCTCTCCCACGCTCGCCCCGCAGGGGCAGAGCCAGTACCGATGGCAGACATGGGCGTAGGCATGCACACTGACGGCTGTCAGCTCCAGTTCGCCTCGCATGGCCCGCCGATTGAGCGTTTCGATGTCAGCCAGCTGGTGCTCGAATCGGTACGGCCCCGTGGGGATCTTCTGGCGGGCCAAGGCATAGAACATGAAGGCGTCATCGGGGTCCGGGCTGTGGCCCACGCGAATCAACTGACTCGATGCTGTCACCATGGCTCTCCCTGAACACCGTCCGTGGCTGATGTGCCACACACCGGTCGAAAGGACACGACCGCCCTTTCCGATGAGCCCCATTTGACAGATCCGCATCGGTTTACGCAAGCTGCAGACAAGGGCCGGGCATCGCCGTAACCGCTGGGCGGATGCTCCCGAGCTGTGGCCTCGCGCCGGGGGAACGTGCGGCTAGCCGAACACGCCGGCCAGCCAGTTGAGCACCAGCAGCGCGATCAGCCCCCAGCCGAAAAACTGAGGCAACCGGGTGCCCAGCGGCCGCGGGTTGCGACTGGCCAACGCCACTGTCCGGTAAGGAAACTGAAGCAGTACGGCCAAGGCCATGAGCCAGCCGAGCCGGTGTGCCTGCCACGCGGCCTGGACGTGTCCATGGGCCAAGTGCACGAAACTTCGGGTCAGCCCGCACGCGGGGCAACTGGTGCCCAAGACGATCCGGGAAAAGCAGGTCGGTGGCAAAGGCAGCCGGGGCAGAAAGCACAGGGCGACTCGCCCGTCGGGGCGGACGTGGAGCGTGGCAGCCAGCACCACCACGGCTGCCGAGAGGGCCAGCATCATGCGATGGTGGCGGCGCAGGAGCTCGTCGCGGCAGCTGGAGCCAGCCATCATCGCTGTGGCGGCCCGCCGGGGATGGGCATCAGTGCCTGGCAGCGTTTGCATCGGGCCGTCTTGCCGGCAGAGTCTACGGACACGCGGTAACGAGCGCCACACTGGGGACAGGGGAAGTGGATCTTCTGGTCGTTTCCCACGACCGCTTCAGCCCCGGCGATGGGCCGAGGCGCC
>DQVB01000610.1 GCA_015661985.1 Planctomycetota bacterium
TCGTGCGGCAAAACTCACATTCTGTGACATTTACGATGCCCAGGTTGTTGTCCGTTTTGTCCCACTTGTGACGGACAGGAATGTCCATCCTACGGTGCTGGTCTGCAACGCTGGGGTGTATTCAGAATCTCGGCGCGACCCTCGAAAAAGACGCCGCGTACGGCACACAGAGGGTCACGCACCGAGGCTCCAGTAGGCGCAGCTTTCCCAGATTGGGCCGCTTTGGAGCGTCTTCGGGCCGTCTCTCTTGCGTTTTCAGCCCTTTTCGGGGCCGAGGAGTCGATGTAGCAGGAGTTCATGGACCTGGTCGATCATGCCGCGCAGAGACTCGGGGTCTCCCAGCCGGAGGGCTTCGGGGCCCTCATCGAGTTCGGGCGGCAGTTTGGCGGCCAAGTCGCTCAGCTGGCCTGCCAGCTGACGAAGTTGCTCCGGGTCGGACTTCAGTTCGGCGACGTATCGCGCCAGTTCGCCGATGGGGCCCTCGGCAGCCGGAGGTGGCTGTTGTTTGGGTGTGGTCTGGTCGATGACCTTCTCGACCCAGAGATCGACTCCCGTGACCGTCTGGGCCAAGGCCCGTATGTCGTTGGTCAAGCGGTGTGGTTCGGCGGCCAGTTGGCGGTGGGCCGGACAAGGGCCAACCAGCAGGACGCGGGCGGCCAGGGGACGGTCGTCGGAGGACGCCGCGGCCGTGGCCAATTCGGCTTGGACCCGATCGAGCACTTCGTCGCGGCCCTCCAGCCCTGCGACGTCCACGCGACAGATAGACCAACGGAACACGTCCAGCGCCTGGAAGCGGGCCTGCGCCGCCCAGTGCTCGTCTACGGTGACCACCATGCACCCCTTGGGGCCGCTTTCCCGCGCATGCCGGCCCTGAAGGTTCCCCGGGAAGACGGCGGGCGTCTCGGCCTGAAGCGTTTCGCGTCGATGCACATGGCCCAGGGCCCAGTAGTCGTAGTGCTTGGAGCGGAGGTCGTCCAGTGAGCAGGGTGCGTACGGCTCGTGGCCCTCGCGCCCCTCGGCGCAGGTATGGAGCAGCCCCACGTTGAACAGCCCCGAGACGCGGCGGGGATAAGCGGCGGCCAGGTTTTCCCGCACCGCGGCCCGGGCGAAGCTTTGCCCGTGGATGGCCACCGGCGGATCATCCAGGGTGACCGTCTCCGGCCTGTCCGCAGACAGCACGTGGACATTGTCCGGCAACGGCAGCTGGCGGGTCATCCGGTTGGCCGCATCGTGGTTGCCCGCCACGATGAACACGCGCACCCCCGCCTCCCGGAGCCGAGCCATCTGTTTGACGAAAAACAGGCCCGTGCGAAATTCACGCCAGTCGCCGTCGTACAGGTCACCGGCCACGAGCACAAAGGCAGCGGCCCGCTGGAGGGCCAGATCGACGAGGTTTTCCAGGGCCCGCCGGGTCGCGTGGCGGATTTCGTCAACCGGCGCGCCTTCGTAGCGCTGCAGCCCGTGGAGGGGGCTGTCCAGGTGGATGTCAGCGGCATGCAAGAAGGTAAACATGGCAAACTTTTCCGCATCAGGCCTTCCTGGCGCAATATAGCCGGTCCCGGGCAATGGCAGAAGGAACCTCCGGCCCTTGACATCCAGCCGACCGGCCGCATAGGCTACCGTCCAGGCTGAGGTGTGGTCGCGGGTGTTTGTCAGGAGGTGCAAACGATGGCGGTGATCTATCGCGTGAACATGTCCGATCTGACCGTGCGGGCGGAGGAGCCCGGCGATGGCCACAGTGAGCTGGGCGGGCGGGCGCTGACCTCGGCCCTGGTGGCCGGCGAAGTCCCTCCGGGCTGTCACCCCTTGGCAGCGGAAAACAAACTGGTGATCGCCCCGGGGATCCTCACCGGGACCGCCGCCCCCTGCTCCGGCCGGTTGTCCGTGGGGGCCAAGAGCCCGCTGACGGGCACGATCAAAGAGTCCAATTCGGGCGGCACCGCCGCCCAGGCCCTGGCCAACTTGGGTATCCAGGCCATCGTCCTGGAAGGCAGACCCGCCGACGGCCGTCTGTTCCGCTTGGTGGTCACCAGCGACGGGGTGCAGATCGAACCGGCCGACGACCTGAAGGGGCTGGGTAACTACGACACGGTGGCCCGCCAATTCGAACGCTTCGGCCAGAAGGTGTCGTGTATCAGTATCGGCCAAGCGGGCGAGTTCCGCGCGGCGGCGGCCAGCGTGGCCGTCACCGACATTGAAGGCCGCCCCACGCGGCACTGCGGACGCGGCGGCATGGGCGCGGTGATGGGCTCCAAGGGCGTCAAGGTGATCGTCGTCGACGCCAGCGGCGGACGGCGACCCGCGGCGACTGACCCCCAGGCGTTCAAGACGGCGGTGAAGAAGTTCGCCGACGCGCTGATGAAACATCCCCTCACTTCGCAGACCCTTCCCAAATACGGCACAAACGCCTTGGCCAACGTGATCAACGAGGCCGGGGCCTACCCGACGCGGAATTTCTCGGCCGGCCAGTTCGAAAGGACCGAAGCGATCAGCGGCGAAAAACAGCATGACGTGATCGCCGAGCGCGGCGGCGTCATTGCCCACGCCTGCCACCGCGGCTGCACCATCCGCTGCTCGCGGATCTACGTGGACGAGAAAGGACAGTACGTCACCAAAGGCCCCGAATACGAAACCATCTGGGCCCATGGGGCCGATTGCGGCATCGATGACCTGGATGCCATCGCACGCATGGACCGGCTGGACGACGATCTCGGTCTGGATACCATCGAAACCGGAGCGACCCTGGCCGTGGCCATGGAAGCGGGCATCATCCCCTTCGGCGACGCCGAAGGGGCGATCCGGCTCTTGGAGGAAGTGGGCAAAGGGACAGCTCTGGGACGACTGGTCGCCTCCGGCGCCGCCGTACTGGGCAAGGCGTACGGTGTGGCCCGGATCCCGACGGTCAAAGGGCAAGCCATGCCGGCCTACGACCCCCGGGCAGCCCAGGGGATCGGCGTCACCTATGCCACCTCGACCATGGGCGCCGACCATACGGCCGGGTACGCCATTGCCCAAAATATCCTCAGTGTGGGCGGCACGGTGGATCCGCTGAAGCCGGAGGGCCAGGTGGAGCTGAGCCGCGCCCTGCAGATCGCCACGGCCGCCATCGACGCCAGCGGCCTCTGCCTGTTCGTCGCCTTCGCCGTGCTGGATGACCAAAACGCCATGGACGGGATCTGCGAAATGCTGGCCGCCCACTACGGACGAGCCTATACAGCCGACGACTTCACCCAGCTGGGCAAGGCGACCCTGATTGCCGAACGCCGCTTCAACTCGGCGGCCGGCTTCGCCCCGGCCGACGACCGATTGCCCGACTTCTTCAAGAAAGAGAAACTCTCGCCCCACAACGTCACCTTCAGCGTCCCCGACGAAGAACTGGACAAGGTGTTCGACTTCGCCTGAGCCATGCCGCGAGTCACCGTCCACCTGTACGCCTCCCTCCGCTCCTACGCCGGCGGGGCGCCGTCGGTGGAGGTGGAGATCCGGCCGGGCCAGACGGTGGAAGAGACGCTCCACGCCTTGGGTATCCCGTCGGACCAAACGCGGATCCTCTTCGTCAACAACCGGGCCGCGGCAACGAACCAACCTCTTCAGGACGGCGACCGCATCGGTGCCTTCCCGGCCATCGGCGGCGGGTGAACGTTGCCCAAGCGGTCAACGGACGAGGCGCCCGGAACACCGTGCCATGGCCACAAACAAGACCGCTTGTCGTGAGGCGGTGGCCAGGAGCGGATACCGACGGCGGTGCGAAGAGAAAAGGGGCAAGGGATTGCCGCACGCCAAGACCGGGTTGGCTGCCGAACGATTTCGACGGGCAAGAGAGCAGATCGAGTCACCGGATGGCCTCCTCAAGACCATCCAATGATGGTAGACTCGCCTTCTGCTGCCGGAGATGCCAAACCGCCTTGGGTAGAACGACAAGATCCCATGCAAGCTAGCCGCATTCTACCGAATCTGTGGGTGGGTTCCTTCCCGCGGGATGCTTCTGATATTGCCCAGTTGCAGCAGGCCGCTGGGGTCACCGCGGTGATGAATCTGCAGACGGAAGAGGATTTCGAGTATTGGCAGATCGACTGGGAGCGACTCCAGGAGTCGTACCGCACTGCGGGCGTCGCCTTGCGACACATGCCGGTGCGGGATTTCGATCCGGATGATCTTCGCCGCCGGTTGCCCGAATGTGTGGCGACGCTGGCCGAGTTGCTCCAGGCCGGCCACGTGGCCTATGTGCATTGCAGTGCGGGGGTGAACCGATCGCCGAGTACGGTGATCGCCTATTTGCATTGGGTCGAAGGTTGGGATCTGGATGAAGCCCTCCGCCACGTGCGAGCCCGCCACAGTTGTGATCCTTACCTGGAAGCCATCCAGAAGGCCACCGAAGACCGCCGCGAAGCGGGCTCCTGAGGCGGGGCGCCGGCAGCTGGCGGCCGGTCGATTCCGGCGGAAAGCGGCCCCGTCGGGCCGTTGTTCCAACCTCGATGACCCATCGGATCGGGCGCAGGAAAATGCAGCACTGCGATCTGTTGGTTCGCAACGCGGTGTTGGTCGACGCCCCGAGCGGCGTGCACCAGGCCGACGCCCTGTGTGTGGTGGGCAACCGCATCGTGGAAATCGGCCGCGGCGAAGACCTGGCCGCTCGCTACCGGCCCCAGCAGACGCTGGACGCCTCCGGCCGGGTCGTCCTTCCCGGACTCATCAATGCCCATACTCACGTTTCGGCCACACTGTTTCGCGGATATGCGGCCGATGTGGCCGGGCGCGGGTTTCTGGAGCGGATGTGGAGGATCGAATCGCTGCTCGGGCCCGAGGACGTGTACGTGGGGGCCCTGGCCGGCTGCGCAGAGATGATCCGGCACGGCGTGACCGGATTTGCCAATCACTTTCTTCACATGGACCAGGTGGCTCGGGCCGTCGAGGAGACGGGCCTGCGGGCCGCCCTCTCGCGGACTATGCTGGATCGCCAGGAGCCCAGCCTGGCCGGCGGGGAATTGGCCGCGGGGATCGCCTTCGCCGAGCGATGGCAGGGTCGCTGTGATCGGATCACCCCCATGCTGGGCCCCCATGCGGCGTACACCTGTTCGGACCGGCTGCTGCGCGACGCCGCCCAGGAGGCACGGCGTCGCAGGTTGGCCCTCCATCTGCACGTGGCTGAAAACGCCTACGAACGCCGGCTCATGTTCCAGCGCACAGGCACCACCACGGTTATCCACCTGCAGCGGCTCGGTTTCTTCGACGACAACCGCGTGCTGGGAGCCCACTCGCTCATGCTGAGTGACGAAGACCTTCGAGTGCTGATGCGGCACGACTTCCACGCCGCCGTTTGCGTGGCGGGAAAGATGCACCGTGGGCACGGCATCGCCGACCTCAGGCGGCTGCTGGACGCCGGGATCAACGTCTGCCTGGGCACCGACGGGCCGGCCAGCGACCGATTGGATCTGCTCGCGGGAGCCAGAATCGCCCACATCGCCCAGAACTACCTGCATGGCCGCCCGTGCGCACTGGAGCCACGAACCATCCTCCACCTGGCCACCGCCGCCGGCGCCGATGCCCTCCACTGGCCGACCGGCCGGTTGGCCCCGGGCCAATGGGCCGATTTCATCCTCCTGGACACAGACCAGGCGCACCTGCGTCCGTTGATCCACGGGCCGCAATCCAATGTGCTGGTCAACATCATCCATTACGCCACCGGGGCAGACGTGGACACGGTGGTCGTCAACGGCCGGATCCTCATGCGGAAACGAGAGATGCTTTCCGTCGACACCCGGGAAGTGCTCGACCGGCTCCAGCGACATGCCGAGCGTCTTTGGCACGAGGCGGCCCGGTCGCCTCAACCGAAAAGCGGCGACGCGATGCCGTGATCCCAACGTGATCCCAACGTGGGCCAGGCCTCCAGCCCGTCACCCGCAACCCAAAAGATGCCCGCACATCGGCACATCCCAAGACTCTAAATGACCGTGCGCAATTGTCCAACAGACGCGACCCGGAAAAATCCGGAATCCGAATGTTCCCAGACGTACCAGTGCACCGCTAGATGCTGTGCGGCAGCCGCCGGATGGCAGCCAGTGTTCTTGTCATTAGGGTTTCGGACATTTGGATTTGTTTCGACATTCGGATTTCGACATTCGGATTTAGACATCCGGATTTGTCCTTGGTGGTGTCGCAGAATCGTGCACGGCGATTCGGCCAGGCTGCGACTCAGACCAACTGCCGCATGTGAGGCAGTGTACAGCAACCTGTACAAAACTTGACTCAACGGCGCAAAGTTTCGCCCACCAGGTGACCTGGCGTGGCACGGGCTTGACAGCCTGTCCCCACGACCAAAGAGGGATGCGCCCAAGCTTCGCGCATGTTGTGAAGTCAGATTCCGACACGACGTGGAGATCCTTGCCGGCCGGGGCGGGGTACCATCCTGTGGACCTGTCCAGCCCTCTCGGAGCTCAAAGCTGCTGGTACGCTTCCAGGATGATCTGTTCGGTGGTTTGCCAATCGATGCACGGGTCGGTGATCGATTGGCCGTAGGTCAGTTTCGCGGCGGGAGCGGGAAAGGGTTGGCTTCCGGCCACGAGGTTGCTTTCCAGCATGGCCCCGATGATGGATCGCGTCCCTGAGACCCGTTGCCCGATGGCGTTACGGAACACCTCGGGTTGGCGCGCGGGGTCTTTGCCGCTGTTGCCGTGGCTGCAATCGATCATGATGGCCGGCTGGAGGCCGGCTTCCGCGAGCATGCGTTCGGTTTCGGCCACATGGGGGGCCGAATAGTTGGGACCGCTGTGGCCGCCGCGGAGGACGATGTGGCAGTGTGGATTGCCGGAAGTGGAGACGGCCGAGGCAACGCCATCGCCGCTGATGCCCAGGAAGGTCTGCGGTTGGCGTGCGGCGCGGATGGCATGGACGGCGGGGGCGACGGTTCCGTGGGTGGGGTTCTTGAAGCCCAGTGGCATGGAGAGGCCCGAGGCCATTTGCCGGTGGGTTTGGGATTCCGTGGTTCGCGCGCCGATGGCGGACCAGCAGATCAAGTCAGCGATGTACTGGGGTGTGATCGGATCGAGCAGTTCGGTGGCTGTGGGCACCCCCAGGTCGATCACCTCCTGGAGGAAGCGGCGAGCCATGCGCAGGCCTTGGGGGATGTCGTTCGAGCCATCCAGGAGGGGGTCCATGATCAATCCCTTCCAGCCCACCGAGGTGCGCGGCTTTTCGAAGTAGCAGCGCATCACGATGAAGATCCGCTGGCTGACGCGATCGATCAGTTCGCGCAACCGTTCGGCGTACCGGCGTCCGGCCTCTACGTCGTGGATCGAGCAGGGGCCGACAACGACCAGGAACCGCCCGTCGCGGCGGTCGATGATCTCCTGGATCTGCTCGCGGGCATCCGCCACGAACTCCGCTTCCGCCTCGCTGCGTGGGATCTCGTACAACATCAAGGCCGGCGCGGGCAGCGGGATGTTGGAGACGATATTCAGGTCGGAAACCTGCCTCATCGCTGGTTCACACCTCCCAACTTTGGCGGCGTGGCGGACGCAGGCCCCGGTCGGCCCCTTCGTGGTTGAGCACGCGGCAGCCGACCGGGTCGAACTCCAGCGGCTGGACCACTCGCGAGAACACGTTGCCCAGCAAGAGCAGTTCCATGGCCGGACCGGAGTGATCGAAATTGGAAAGCGGCGCCGGTCCCCCTCGACACGCCTCGACCCATTCTTGCTGATGGCCGGCGACGTGGGGGAACCGCTCTGGGGGGCCGGCCGCCTCAGGCAATCTTTCCTCGGGCAACAAGACACAGATCGAATTGTGGGCGTTGGTGTGTACCACGCCGCGCGACCCGACCAAAAGCGTCCCGGAACGGGGCGTCCAGCTGTCTTTCCACTGCAACGGGCGGCCGGCGATCTTCTCCAGCTTTTGCCAGATGCCCTGCCGCCTCAATTCCGCTTCCGAACCGTCATACCAGTGGATGCAAACCGGGGGCAGTGTGCCGCGAGCCGGGATGTGGAAGCGCAGCTTCTCCCAGCGGGGGAAATTCTCCGGACACGGTTCGGCAACTTCCCCCTCCACGATAATCCGCCCTGAATTGCCTTCCTCCCACAGCGCTCCCAGGTTCAGGGCCTTGAAGGCCACATGGATCGAATGCGACCCACCCCCGCCGAGAACACCGGTACCGAAGTCCCGCCATGCCCACCAGCTGGTCACATAGGACGGATGGTACGGGCGGAACGGCGCCGGTCCGAGCCACAAATCCCAGTCCAATCCCTCCGGTATCGGCGGACGCCCTTGCGGCCGGGCCTGGGGCCCCGACCCCCCGAAGACGTACCACACGTGGACCTCACGGATCTGGCCCACCACCCCATCCTGGATCAGCTCCACCGTGCGGCGGAACGAATCGGTGGCCATCCCCTGGTTGCCCATCTGCGTGGCCACCTGGTACCGCCGAGCCAACAGTCGCAGTCGCCGCGCTTCGCCCACGTCGTGAGCGATCGGCTTCTCCACGTACACGTGCTTGCCCCGCTCCATGGCCCGCGCGGCAATCACCGCGTGGGTGTGGTCCGGCGTGGCTATCACGACCGCGTCGATCTGCCCCTGGCGCTGGTCCAACATCCGCCGGAAATCCTGGTAGACCGGCACTTCGGGTTTCCGCTCCAGCACTTGGGCGACTTTCGTGCGGTCGGCGTCGCAAACAGCAGCCAGGTTCTGGCCGATCCGCCCGATCGCCTGGGCATGCCAACGCCCCCGCTTGCCCACGCCCACCAAGGCGATGTCGAGCTTCTCGTTGGCTCGATAGCTGCTGGCCGAAAGACGGCTGGGCAGAATCATCCAGCCAGCCGCGCCCGGGACGGCCCGCAGCCACATCCGCCTGGTCGTTCGGCAGCCCATCTCAAACCTTCCGTCCGGTAGTGAGTTCAACTCGTCGATCCGCCGCAAGCAAAGCCGCTCCCGGCGGCCGTACCCTGGTGACTCAGTCGCCCTCAGCCCATTGTCTGAAGGTTGATACACCCAAGCAACCCTCAGACAGGGACTCGTGCGCAGGTGCCTCGCGCAGCGATCTCAGCGGATGAGACGCGCAGCCGGCTGCGCGGCGGCTCCCGCTCGCTTGGCCGCCCGGGGCGAGCTTCGTACAATGAGGGCAAGTCGACCCGGACCAGCCATTCTCCGACGGAGGGGCCCGCCATGTGTGCAGAAGAACACGCCTGCTGTCCGCCCTTTGACCCCGCTCCCTGGGGAGATAAGGAGCTGGTGTGGGAGGGCAAGCGGTTCGTCCAGGATCGGGTACGAAGTTTCTTTCACATACCGCTGAACTTCGGGTCGGTGGTGCGCAGGAATCAGGCGATGATCGACGAAGCGGGGGCGGGTGTCCAGCGCCCGCTGATGCTGTGTGACGAGAATTCGCTTTGGGGCGCCGACCTCTATTTCGAGGTGACCAAGGATGTGCCCAACGCGCGCATGGCCACCCTGACCGGCACGTTTCTGACCAAAGTTTTCGAAGGGCCCTACCGACAAGTCGGCCAGTGGATGACCGAGATGCAGGACTACGTCCGGGCGCGCGGCAAGACGCTGGAGAAGCTGTACTGCTACTACACCACGTGTCCCAAGTGCGCTGGCAAGTACGGCAAGAACTACGTGGTGCTGGTGGCACAGGTGGGCGGGAAGACATGAGGTCTGTGGGATGTCGGCGGTGGACCCGGCCAAACAGCGGCAGTTTGCCATGGACATCGTCCGCCGGCTTCGCCGAGCGGGCTTTGTTGCCTATTGGGCTGGAGGTTGCGTGCGCGACGAATTGATGGGGCGCGTGCCCACGGACTACGACGTGGCGACGGACGCGGTCCCAGACCAGATCCGGGGGCTGTTCGGATGGCGACGGACGCTGGCCGTGGGAGCGGCCTTTGGTGTGATCACCATCTTGGGGCCTCGCGGCGCAGGCCAGGTCGAGGTGGCCACCTTCCGGCGCGATGAATCGTACAGCGACGGCCGGCGGCCGGACCGCGTCACCTTCTGCTCGCCCGAAGAGGACGCCCGGCGGCGAGACTTCACCATCAACGGTTTGTTCTACGACCCGTTGGAGGATCGCGTGATCGACTACGTAGGCGGCCGCCGGGACATTCAGCGACGGTTGATCCGCGCCATCGGCGACCCCGTGGAGCGGTTCGGCGAGGACAAGCTGCGCCTGTTGCGCGCCGTGCGCTTTGCCGCCGCCTTCGATTTCACCCTGGAAGAAGAAACCCTGGCAGCCATCGCCCGCATGGCACCGGAGATCCGTGTGGTCAGCCCCGAGCGGATCGCCATGGAGCTGCGCAAGATCCTGGAGGATCCACGGCGCGTACGCGGCGTGCAGCTGTTGCGCGAAACCGGCTTGGCCCAGGCTGTGCTGCCGGAAATCGTGCCCCAGGGGGCTACCGATCAGCAACAGGTCCAGCGCAACCTGGCCGTGCTGGCCCACTTGGACCAAGCCCCCTTCCCGCTGGCCATGGCCGCGTTGTTGCAGGGGCTTGTCGAACCGTACCGCGTACGACCCCTGGGGCGGCGCCTTCGGCTGGCCAATCATGAAATCGGCCGCATCGGATGGCTGCTGGAGAACCGTACCGCTTTGGACGCGGCCCGGAGCCAGCCGTGGTCGGCCGTGCAAAGGCTCCTCGTGGCCGAGGGGGCCGAGGACCTGGTCCGCTTGACCGAAGCGCGGGCCCGAGCGGGCCAAGCGGACCCCGATGAGGCCCGCTGGTGCCGGGAAAAACTGGCCCTGCCGCGCCACCAGCTCGACCCCCCGCCCCTGCTCACCGGCCACGACCTGATCGACCTGGGTATTCCGCCCGGGCCCCAGCTCGGCCAACTGCTGGCCCAACTCCGTGACGCCCAGCTGGACGGCCGCATCGGGACGAAACAGGACGCCCTGGCCCTGGCCCGGCAACTGGACCGATCCGCGGGAAAGAAGAGCTAAATGACCCTGCGCGGGTTGTACCCCAAAGGGCCCGCGGAAAATCCGAAACAATGCCGAAATCCGAAATTCAAATGCCTTCACGTGGGACAGGCTTCCAGCCTGTCACCCACAACCCAAAAGATGCGCGCACGTGGCACACATGTGCGAGGAGTAAGACTCTGGCGAGGCTGCGCCTCAGACCAACTGCCGCATGTGCGGCAGTGTACAACAACCTGTACAAAACTCAACTCAACGGCGCAAAGTTTCGTCCACGAAATAACCCGAACGTACCAGCGCAGTGCTGGACGCTGTGCCGCGACCGCCGGATCCCACCCCGTGTTTTCGTCATTGGGCTTTCGGACATTCGGATTTGCCCTTAGCGCTGTCGCAGAATCGCGCAGGTGATCGAGCCCAGCTTCATCGCCAAGCCTCGGCGCCCTGCAACCGCGCCTCCGGCGAAATACAATCCGGCCGCCAGCGAACCCACCACCGCTGGCATGGCGGCACGCTTGACCGTTCCTCTGATCACCATCGTAGGACCTCCTGCGGTTGCGCGGCTTTCAGATGCTCAGTCACAGCTGGCCCCAGGGTTGCAGCAAGAAGAGGCAGGATGGGCATTCTTGCCCGTCAATCATGGTCTCGGGCGCCGATTCCGGCTGGCATCGCAAAGCTCACGTTCTTGTGACATTTACTTTTCTCCTCGCCTTGCGTGTTTTGTCCCGCCGGTGACGGACAGGAATGTCCATCCTGCACTACCCGTCCGCAACGCTGGGGTTACGCTCAGCGAAGGTTCGACAGTATGGTGAGGGCATCCCAGATAGCACACGACAACGCTGCAACGAATGCCACGGCAAATGCGGCACCAGACGCGGCCCAAACAGAGTCTGGGTAAAGGGGATGGGCAGCGAGCCAAAAGGAGAACGCCGCGCCATATGCACAGACAGCAGCCAACAGGAATGCACCCGGAACCAGAGCCAACCTGAGCCAGAACGACATTTCCCCGTGCTCCGGTGGCTCGCGTCTTTGGTCGGGCAGTTTGCTGGTCGAATGGGCGTGCCCGGATATCGTGGCATTCCTGGCAGGGCGCCGGCGACTGGTTCAGGATACAGCCGCTTCCACGGCTCGGTAAGTCGTCTTGACTACCTTGAATCCCAGACGGCGGTAGAGTCGCACGGCACCGAAGTTGTCGGCGGTCACTTCCAAATAGACGCGGCGGAGGCCCTGCTTCCGGAACCCCTGGAGAGCCCGCAACAAGAGCCCGGTGCCGATGGATCGACCGCGGTGTTCAGGCGCGATGCCCAGGTTCTGGACGGCTCCCAGCCTGCCATGTTCGCGCACCCCTTGAACCGTACCGCAGTACTCCTGCACCTGGCCGCCGGCGTCGACCCGCGCGGCTAGCCACGTGCACTCGGGGAGGAAATCCTTGCGATAGACGATCTCCTCCATCAGACGGTAACAGCCGGACAGATCACAAAAGCAAGGGAAGACGGCCGCGTCGATCTCGTGGCGGAAGCTCCGGTATTTCACCTCCGCGTGGGCACCAAGCAGCGACCGATCCCAAGGCACAAAGCGGTATCCCTGGGGCGGCGGCGGCACCAGGACCCGGCCGGCCACGTCGATTTCCATGCGAAACCGTTTGAAGTATGTCAGCGCCATAGAACCGCCCCCGAGGCCCACCCGTCGCGCGCCGGCCACCGACCAGGATCGTCTCCATCATCGGTCCGTCCGGCTCCGCACAGGCCCACCTGTCCGGGTCCGCTGGTTGTATTGTAATCTACCTGTTGTTCGACGTCCCGTCAATTTTTTCCCCGCCCCGCCAGGCGCCGTCGGACGCCTACCAGGCCGATCCACCTCCCCTCCCCGCCGGTGCTCGTCATGGGCTCAGTCGGCGAAGGGTACGCAGGTTGATCACATCCCAGTCCACTCCGCGGCGCTCGCCTTTGGGCGTTTCGATGTACATGGGAACCTGCTGGAAGCGCGGGTCGGCAAGCAGGTGGCGGAAGGGTGCCAGGCCCATGTGGCCGCGCCCAATGTGGGCGTGGCGGTCCATGCGCGAACCGAGCGGATGGGCGCTGTCGTTCAAATGGATGGCCCTGATCTGATCCAGGCCGATCACCCTGTCAAAGGCCTTCATCGTGGCCTCGTACTGGCGGGACGTCCCCAGCGGATAGCCGGCGGCGAAGACGTGACAGGTATCGAAGCAGACGCCCAGCCAGTCGGGGTTGCGCACAGTGTCCAGAATGGCGGCTAACTGTTCGAAGCGCCATCCCAGCGACGTGCCCTGGCCAGCCGTGGTCTCCAACAAGCAGCCCGCCCGGCAGTCGCGAACCTGAGGCTCCACCTCGTCCAACGCCTCGATGATCCGCCCCAGCCCCGCCGATTCGGTCGAGCTGGTGTACGCCCCGGGATGGGTGATCACGTAGGGGATCTCCAGCAGGTGGGCCCGCCTCAGTTCTTCGACGAACGCATCGACCGACCTCCGCCACAACCGCCTGTCCGGCGAGGCCAAGTTGATCAGGTACGAATCGTGGACCATGGGGTGGCCAATCTGGTACTCATCCAGCGCTCGACGGAAGCGCCGAGCGTCCTCGGCCTCGATCGCCTTCGCCCGCCATTGGGTCGCGTTCCGGGTGAAAAGCTGCACGCACTGACAGCCACAAGCCGCCGCTCGCTCGACGGCCTTGTGCAGCCCTCCGGCAATCGATTTGTGGGCTCCCAGGATCGGCACACCTTAACAGTACCCGCACCGCCAAACGTCGTCATCAGGGGGGGATCGCGAATGGCACTTTTGGGCACCGGATTATATCCAGTGGTGTTGGTGCA
>DQVB01000505.1 GCA_015661985.1 Planctomycetota bacterium
GGAACTGGCTCGACAGGTCGCGGAGCTTGCCCCAGATGGGCATGCCTTCCCAATAGACACGCAACCGTTCGCCTTCCACGGCGGCCACGCCGTCGGCCACGCGCTGGTTGAGTTCCTCCAGGAGCAGCCGGTAGTAATCCACCGCTTCCTGTGTGCCGCGAAGCACCACGGCCGGCCCCATCTGGATCGTGCCGTCGAAGAAGGTGATCGGCGACGGGACGTGTGCCGCCGTGTCCAGCACCGCCTTCCAAAGATCCGTACACTGGCGCGATAACCGAACGACTTCGCGCAGGCGGTCCATGTCGAATCGGGCCGCCGAGACTTCCTCCAGCGGCTCAACCAACCGGCGCGTCTGACCGGCCACATAGTCCACCAGTTCCTCGTCCAACTCGCCGATCGCCCGCGGCGTATGGATGCCGATGCATGGCACATCCCACCTCCGGGCGTACCACTGGAACCAATCCTTCACGTCCCGGCACTGGTTGGTGTTGAACACCAATACATCCGCCTTGGGCACACCGTCCAGCCCCATCTTCTTCAGCGGCGTCTGGCCCTTCAGATAGGAACCGACATCGCTGGTCAGGTAGGAACAGATATCGGGCGAAAAACCTTCCGCATTGGCCGCCGGGATCAGTTCGCTGGCCATGCGGCTGGCGCCCAGCATGGCCCCGTGGTTCTCCGGGAAATAGACGTTGAAGCCCATGGCCCGCAACAGTTCAGCTGGCCCGACGCTGGTGCACCAGGCCGTCTTTTTTCCCTCCTCAGGGCCGCGAGCCAACTCGGCGAAGTACTGGCCCATGACCCCCTTCAGCTGCCTGGTCGCCGCGAAATCCTTCCTTTGCGCCGCAGAAGCCATCAACAACCTCCTTCGGTCACCGTCAACCGAGCGCAAGGGGCAAACCGGGCCCCGTGCTCACCAGCCAGTTCCTCCAGGCGGGCCCGCACGGCCTCCAGCCCCCGCTGCTCGGCATATCTCACCACACCGCCACGGAAATCGGGGAAACCAAGGCCCAGCTGGGAAGCCACGTCCACATCCACCCCCGACCGGGCCACTCGCTCCTCCAACACACGAAACGCCTCGGCCACCATCCGCAGCACCAGCCGATCCTCGATCTCCCCCTCCGAAGGTACGCGGCCGGTCCGCCCCGACCGGGCCACCAACTCCGCCGTCACCGGGTTCTCACCCGGTGTGCGATCGCCCGGCCGGTAGCGATACACCCCCTGGCCCGTCTTCTGGCCCAGATGTCCCCGCTCGTACAAACCAACCGCCACCGCCGACAACGGCCCGTGCCACGGGAAGGCCCGGCTCAGTACCCCGTGAGAATGCACCAGGATATCCAACCCTGTCATGTCAATCAACTCGAGCGGCCCCATGGGAAACCCGAACCGGACCGCGGCCCCATCGATCGCCCGAGCCACTGCCCCTTCTTCCAGCAGCTGGAAGGCTTCCTGGACGTAGGGCACAAAGATGCGTGTCGCCACAAACCCCTCGCGACCCCACACCACAATGGGCGTCTTCCGCAATCGCCGGGCGGTGGCCACGGCCGTGGCCAACACCTCCGGCGAAGTCCCCTGGCGGCGGACAACCTCCAAAAGAGGCATCCGGTGGGCCGGATTGAAGAAGTGCATTCCCACCAGCCGTCCGGGGTGCCGCATGCCGCCGGCCAGCTCGTCCAGCGACAAAGTGGATGTGTTGGTGGCCAAGATGGCTTGGGGCGAGCAGATCGCTTCCAACCGTTCCAGAACGTCGCGCTTCACCCCCAGATCCTCGAAGACCGATTCGATCACCAGATCCACGCTGCCCAGCTCGTCCCAGGAACCGGCCCGGTGCAGACGCCCGAGCTTGCGCTCCGCCTGTTCGGCACCGAGCCGTCCTCGCTCGACCCTCCGCCGCAGCGACTGGCCGATCCGCTCGGCCCCACGCTCCACCGCCGCCCGGTCCTCGTCCAGCGCCACCACCGGCAGATCGGCCTCCAGCAAAGCCTGGGCGATCCCCGTACCCATCGTGCCCATCCCCACCACGGCCGCCGATCCGATGTGGCGCGGCCGCACTTCCGCCAACTCGGGCAGCTTGTCCGTCGTGCGCGACGCGAAAAACAAGTAGATCTTGTTCTGCGCCGCCGGCGTCTCCACACAGTCGGCAAAGGCCCGTTGTTCTTCGGCCAATCCGGCCTCGAACGACTCCTCGATCCCCCGCACCACCGCATCGACGATCCTCGCCGGTGCGAACAGTTCGCGCCGGCCCGCAGCCACGCGCCGTCGCGCCCCGGCAATGGCCTCAGCGTTGGCCGCCGCGTCGTTGAGCTTCTCCCTTTGCTCACGGGTCCGCCGCGGCCAAGGCCGAGTGTGCAAGAGTTCTCCAGCGCGCCCCAGGAGTTGATCGCCGGGGCAGACGTCGTCGACCAGGCCCAAAGCCAATGCCTCCGCCGCGTCGATCGCTTCACCGCTCAAGAGCATCTTCAGCGCCGGCCCAAGCCCGATCAAGCGCGGCAGCCGTTGGGTGCCCCCGGCCGCCGGATTGATGCCCAAACGCACCTCCGGCATGCTGAATCGAGTCCCCTCAGCCGCCACACGCAGGTGGCACGCCGCAGCCAACTCCACGGCCCCGCCCATCACGTGGCCGGCCAGGGCCGCTGCCACCGGCTTGGACGAATCCTCGACCGCCTGGAACGCCTCCTGGAATAGACGCGACAGGCCAATGGCGTCCTCCCGTCCGGAAAGCCTTTCGAAAAGACGCACGTCGGCCCCGGAACTGAAATGCCGCTGGCCCCCCGTGATGACGATCCCCCCAGCCTCGCCGTCCTCCGCCGCCCGCTCGATCGCCCGCCGCAGCTGGTCCAACAGCTCGAGGTCAATCGCATTCAGCGACGGTGCCCTCAACCGTAACACGCACACGCCGTCAGATACTCGATAATCAACCGCCACCGATTCGGCTCCGGCTGGGTAGTCGTTGGACCGGGTAATGGGGCCGCCTTCCGGCGTCAAGACCGGCGAGCCAACCCGGGGGATGGGTCAAAGGACGAGGGTCAGCTTGAGCGAGTCTTTTGCTTGGGCCGGATTGGCATACATCTCAAAGGCCTCGGCGGCCCGCTCCCAGGGCAGACGCGGGGTGACCATGGCAGTCAGGTCCGTGCGCCCCTGGACGATCATGTCGACCGCGTTCTGGAAATACTCCATGCACTCCGGCCCCATCGACGTGAGGATCTCCGTCTCATTGGCCACGGTGTGGAACCAGGGGAACTCTTGCATGTCGTGATGGGGCACACCGAAGACATACAGGCGGCCCTGCCGGCGAGGAAGGTGGGCAGCCGTGATCAACGCGTCGGGGTGGCCCACCGCCTCCACACAAAAGTCGACCATGTGGCCATCGGTCAGCTCTTTGACCGCTTCGACCGCATCCACCCGCGAGGCGTCCACCACGTCGGTGGCGCCGAACCGCCTGGACCACTCCAGGCGCCAGGCCACTTTGTCGATCCCAATCACCTGGCTCGCCCCCATCCGCCCCAAAAGGTGTGTGAAGATCAACCCCATCGGCCCTTGGCCCACCACCGCACACCGCTGGCGGATCACCGGCCCCGTGCGCACCAGGGCTCGCAGAACCGTGGCCAAAGGCTGGGCCACAACCAACGCACCCACGTCCGGCGGGTCGTCAGGCAGGCGTGCCAGCCCTTCGGGCTTGGAGATGATGTACTCGGCAAAGCCGTTGTAGTCGTCCGGGTGCGCCAAGACCAGCATCCCAGGCTGCCACTCCGGCGACCGCGACTCGACCACTCGCCCGATGTTCTCATGCCCCAGCCATCCGGGCGGGGGCGGCCATTCGATCTGGCCCCAACGCCCGTCCCCCAAGTAGGGACCCATGTTGGTGCCACACAGCGCGATGTGGGTGCACTGCACCAGCACCTCGCCCTCCTTGGGTTCGGGCGTCGGCACGTCATCCAACAAACGGATCTTCCGCGGCGCTTCAAACAGGATCGCTCTCATCGCTCCTCTGGCCTCGAGATCTTGCAGCGTTACGGTCGCAGCAGATCGGTGGTGGGCCCGCACGGCCTTCGGCCCGTTGCCCCGCCCGAGGGGGCATCGCCGATCTGTTAGCGGTCAGGCGATATGGATGCGACGACCAGAACAAACCATAATCCGCGGCTCCGGACCGGTCAACAGCCGCCCCGAGCCGGCTGCCGACCTCCGTTTGTGGCCCTTCTGTTCGTCTGGCCACTGCCGCCAGCCCGGGCCATGGCGCCGGGCGTGACTTGCAGGTCTGCTGCTGTTGCTGTAGGTTGTCCACTACGGTCCCTTGGGGGCGAAACGCGGCTTGGCAGCGTCGCACAGCCGCCGGCCCCATCTGCTTCTCTCTCTGGGGAAAGGGTAGTGCTGTGTCTGCTAGTAACGTACGTGCCCGATTGTTTGCGACGGCGCTCGGCTTGGCCGCGGCGTGGGCCGGCCACACGGCCCGGGCCCAACAGGGCGCGCCGACCAGCTACGCGCCGGTGGTGATCCACGAGGAGTTCTCGGCCATCGTCGCACGGATGACGAGGGCCAAACCGGACATCCAGCAGCGCCACGCCGCCTTGCTCCAGCGGCGCTACGACCTGAGCGACCGACCGGCTGACGGCGTGACCATGTCGCGGGGCAAACCCGTGCAGCAGGGTGTGCGAGTGAAACTGCCCGCGGACGTGGACTCCTGGGACGAGCTGGCTGCCATGGGGCCCGCACAAATCCAGCAGCGCGGCCTGTGGCCGGAAGGGTTTCTCCCGCTTCCCCACCCCAACCATCCGGAAGGCGGGATGCTCTTCCCCGAACACCACATCGAAGAGATCCGCAAACAGGAGGGCCGGGACCTGGAACGCTTCGATCTGGATTACGATCTGCCCCGCCACCTGCTGCCCGAATATCCGCCGCCGATCTACCTGACCACCCGGACCGATCTGGGTGATGTGTCCGGGGGCCAGGTGGTTACGTTGCAGAATTACTTCGAGCTGTTCAACGGCATCCTGAATCCGAAGCAGCTGGAAGGCCTCCGGCTGCTGGTCACGCCTTTCCCCCAGCAGCAGTTCAACGCCACCGATGACCGCCGCTCGCTGAAACCAAGTCTGGGCGTGACCTGCTTCGATTGCCATGTCAACGGCCACACCAACGCCGCCACTCACCTGGTGGGCGACATCCGCCCGCAGGCGTTCCGGCACCGCTTGGATACGCCCACTCTTCGCGGGGTCAACATACAGCAGCTGTTCGGCTCCCAGCGCGCCCTGAGAAGCCTGGAGGACTTCACCGAGTTCGAACAGCGGGCCGCGTACTTCGATGGCGATCCGGTGATCGCCACCAAGAAAGGGGTGAATATCCTGGAGCGCGGGAGCCAGGTCCATTTCATGGCCGAGTTCATGGCCATCCTGGATTTCCCGCCGGCCCCGAAGCTGAATGTCTTCGGCAGGCTCGACCCCCGCAAGGCGACCCCTGCGGAGCTGCGCGGCCAGAAGGTGTTCTTCGGTCCCGGCCGCTGCGCCGTCTGCCACAAGCCACCGTACTACACGGACGGCTTGATGCACAACTTCCACACCGAGCGGTTCTTCAAACCACGGTTGATCAACGGCCGCATGGCCACCGGCGACGGGCCCATCAAGACCTTCCCGCTGCGAGGGATCAAGGACTCGCCGCCCTACATGCACGACGGACGCCTGCTCACGCTGGAGGATACCGTCGAATTCCATAATCTGGTGCTGGAGACGAAACTCTCCGAAGAACAGAAGAAGGATCTGGTGGCCTTCCTCCGCTGCCTGTAACGAAGCGATCCGTCTCGACTCGCACACTAAGCAGACTAATTGGATAACGTCATTTCGTCGTTCAACGGCAAGCCGAAGACGTCCGCGCCAACCGTTCAGCGGCGAGCCGAAGGGGTCTGCGTCAATCCGGCGGAGACAACGCCTACGGCTCGCCGTTAAACGACCTGCGGCAAATGCGAACATCCAAAGTGGCGCTGTCCAAGGAATCGGCC
>DQVB01000712.1 GCA_015661985.1 Planctomycetota bacterium
CTCAGCTGGGCTGTACTGTCACGACGGGTGCAGGACGGCTACTCGCGTTCGTCCGGCAACGGTTTCGGTATGCGAGTCGGTACGATGCCTCGGTAGGTTTCCAGATTTGTGGCCCAAGCGGCTTCAAAAGGGGCCACATCGGCTTGATAGACTCAAGACAGTGTGGGGACGTATTGCTCCCTTATGCTGGGGGGGCGCGCCCCCACCCGTGAACGGGTACCGTACGACAGTCCGGGAATCTACACGGCCCGGCTGGTCGTCAGCGATGGGGTGAACACGCCGGTGGTGGCCGAGGTGGCCGTGGAGGTGACGGCAGACACACTGCCTCCGGCCCCCCTGGCGGGCACGTGGCGAGTGGTGGTGCCCTTCCTGCTGACCGAATTCAGCGTTCGCTTTGAAGATTGGGGCGGCATTCTGTTGGTGGAGACACGTTACGACGACGGAAGCAGCGGTTACGGGCTGGGCATGGAGTCCGATGGAGTCATCTTCTGGATGAACCTGTCCGGAAGTTTGTATTTCGGCAATATCGACCGCGACGCCGGAACGATGTCGGGCATTGTCTTCGGCGGGCCAGGTGGGAGCTCCATCTGGTTCGGCCAACGTCAATGATCAGCGCGGGCCGACGGGGATAGCTTCAATACGCCTTCGCGCGTTTCCGGCAGCCGGGCTGCCCACCAGCGGCCCGGCTGCCGCTTTTCTGTCTCCTGGAGCACGGTAAGGTATGGGCCGCCGGAACGGCGCGGCGCCGGCCCCGGCCTGCAGGCTTGCGGATACGGGCTTTTGTCAGGTACAGCCTGAGCTGGACGGGCTGATGGGCGTGGAACCCCGAGTTTCTACTGCGACCTACGCCCCAGCCGGCTCGCTGGCAGCCGGCTGGGGGGCCCCGCGGATCAGCGCCACCAGGGCAGTCAACACCACCAGGGCCAAGTCCACGCCGCCGACCCACAGCAGGTAGCGGGCCACGGCGCCGGTGCCGAACCCATAGCTGTGCAAACCCGTGCCCAGCACGTAGTTGACCCCGACGTAGGTCATGACGATGAGCCAGAAGGCGAGGATACTTTTCAGGGCATCGGCCATCGCGCCGCGTGCGAAGAGGAAGAGCACGGTGGCGGCCAACGTACCGGCGAGGATGGCCACCTTCGCTTCGCTCATCGGCGCCAGTTTGGGCACCACCATAGCCGTGAAGACGACGGCCAGGGCGCCGGCCAGTCCGTAGACCCATCGCGGCGGACCCGTGGGATCCAGGCGCACGTGGAGGATGGCCAAATACCCGAGGAAAGCCACCAGCGACCACACCTCCTTGGGATCCCAACCCCAGTAGCGTCCCCACGAGGAGGCGGCCCACATGCTGCCGGCGATGATGCCCGCCACCAAGAGAATCGACCCGACCAGCACATACCAGTGGTGGAGCGCATCCAACACGCCGACCCAATGCCGCCGGGCCGGCACCAACGCCATCACCAGCAGCTGGACGTGGGCGATCAGGACGGCCAAGGCCAACACGGCGTAGGAGACCATGATCACGGGCACGTGGATGGACATCCAGATCGTATCCAGCAGCACGGGCGGGATGGGGCGGACGTAATGGTCCATGGGCAGGCAATCGGCCAGGATCAGGGCCACGGCCCCCATGGCCGACGCAGTCACCGGCACGACGCGGTGTGGCAACAGCACCATGGACACGATGGCGAAGGCCCCCACGCCCCAGCCGAGGAACAGGAGCGATTCGTACATGTTGGCCGCCGGGATCCGGCCGGCGATCTGCCAACGGAGCCAGATGCCGTAACTGAGCACAGCGAACCCGGCCACCATGCCGGCCAGGGCCAATCCATCACACCAGCGGCGGCCGACCACCAAGGCCACGGCGGCCAGCAGGGTGCCGACGAGCATGACGATCCACGCTGCGCGGAAGGGACGCAAGCGATTGTAGGTCAGTTCAGTGCGCAGCCGCTCGGCCGAAGGCCGATGGGCCGCCGGCAGTGCCCCCAGCGCGTCGGCCAATTGCCGGGAGGCGGCGGAGAAAGAGGCCGGCTCGTTGCGGCGGAAGGCATCCGCCAGCGCCTGCCAAGCGTCTTGGACCGCCGTCGGCGCAGGCGCCTGGCCATGGGCGGCCGGCCCGCTGCCTACAGGCCGCCACGCCCCCAGCACGTCGTCCGGATCGGGGATCACCCGAATCACCTGGCCCTGGAATGCCCGTTGCAGCAGCGTCAGTTTATCCCGGATGTCGGCGACCTTCGCCTCCAGCGGATTCAGCTTGCGGCCGCTTTCGATCCTGCCCAAATCGCCGATCAACTGCAGGAGCCGTCGATGGCGTGTCAGCTGGCTCCAGGAAAACACGGTCTGGGACTCGGGCAAATCCAACTCGGCACGCAATTCCGCCTGGGGAAGGCGAATCAGCGGCACTTCGCGCCATGTCTCCGGATCGAACGTCCAGGCCAATAGCCACAACACAGGGTCCTGCCCCTGGTACCATGCCCTACCGGTGACCCTTTCCACCACATCCCGGGCCAATGTGTCCAGCGGCATCCACCGCCCGTCATGCTGCACGGCCACCGCTCGGATCGTCTCCAAATCGAGGCCCGAGGGAAGCGGCGGGGTTGCCGGCCGGGCGCCCAACACGACAAGCAAAGCCATTACAGGCACGGACATGTTGTCTATTTCTCCTTTGCTTTCTTGGAATCCTTTGCTCGGTCAGGCTTGTCATGATCGGGCCTTCCGGCGGCCCTGCGGCGTACAGCGCCCATCCGTTGCCCCAGCACCAGGAGCATGCCGCCCATCAATCCCAGGTAACCGGCAAAGGCGACCGGCTGGCCCGGATCGCGCGATACGCTGAGTACACTGACCATGCGCGATCCCTGCCCCCGGTAACTCGACTGGTAAAGCGTATAGCCTCCGAACGTCACCGGGTGGTTCATACTGACCACGTGGCTGGACCGCCGCCCGTCATGCGGGTTGATGATATCGATATGGCTTTCGAAGGATCGCGGCCGCATCGTGCCGGGATAATGGCCGATGCGGAAATCCTTCAGCATCACCGAAAAACCCAGCGGAATCTGCTTGTTCTGGTACAACAGCCGGTAGGTCTCCTTGCCGGCTGTGATCAATCGGGGCGAATACTTCTGTACCCACACCTCCTGCGGCCCTGCCGGAGTGCGGACGGCCAACAGCACAGCCGGGATACGGTTCTTCCGCACCGGTTCGATGGGCTCCACCTTGCGTTGGAGGCGGGCGTGTTTGAAACGTTGAAGCACGGTCAACCGCCGCCCGCCCCAGGGTAGTGGACAGGGTTGGCCCACGGCCAGCTCCTTGATCTCCGGCTCCCGGCCGGGGCGCCGGAACCGCCCGTACAGCTTCCCTTCCGGGCCGGCCAAGATGGCGATCGGGGCGGAAAGAGCCATCTTCTGGGAGGCGACGAAGACGACCTTCGGGCCGTTCTGGCTGTCCAACCCGTGGGTCGAGCGGAAGTCGGGGAAGTTGGCGAACACCGGCCACACGGCGGTCCCGTCCGGGCCTTTCATTTCCACTTCGATGGTCGGATTGACCGGCTCGTTGGAGGCGTTGTGGAGCTTGCGGTCCCGGCCGACCATCGCATGGGGCATGTAGCGGACCACGCGCAGCGAATACCCGCTCCGGCCCAGTTGAACCGGCCCCTTCTGGCATTCCTCCACAGAGAACTCGTACCGCTTGCCCTCGTAATCCACTTGGACCGAGCCGACCGACTGGGACTCCGAGGCCTCCGGCCCCGCCGCCAGTAACTGCTCCAACTGTTGGGCTTCCACGGTGCGGAAGAGCACGGAGAGCATGCCCACGCGAGCCGTCTGTCCATCGAAGATCCACGTTTCTGGCTCAACGGCCTGATGCGGATCGGCCAGGGAAACCTGCACAGCCTGCCGAACTCGCGGGCTATCGTTGACCACCTGGCGCGACTCGACGCTGTCGGGCACATAGCGCAGCACCCGGACGGTCACATCCCCCAGCGCCAGCGGGGGCACGGGCGGGTTGTCCACCGCTTCCAGCCCTCCGCCCGGCAGCCGCCCCGGCTCGACACCCGTCTCCGCCCCGTCGCTGGTGCGTACCAACACGAGCGTTTCCTCGAAGGTCGCAAACCGCTCGGACGTCTCGCCTTCGGCCAGGGCCAGTTGGCCTTCCACACCCAGCCGCTGGGTCGTCAGCGCTCCGGCCAGCACGATGAGGATAGAGACATGGGTGACGACGAAACCAAGCTGCGATCGCCTGAAAGGGAAACGCAACACCAGTGCCGCCGCCACGTTGACCGCCAGCAGCAAAGCCAAGCCCTGGAACCACCACGCCCTGTAGAAAGCGACCATCGCTGCTTCGGTCCCATGCCACGATTCGTAGACCGTCGCACAGGCCATGGCCACCAGCACGAGCACCAACAGCGCGGCGCCGAACCAGAGGGAACCGATCCCACGCACCACCGGGTGCTTCCACCACTTGCCGTTCTCAGACATTTGTATTGTTCCTACGAGCACGGCCGCCCGGTCGCCCGCGGCCGCCGTCAACTGAACATCGAGCTTGTTTCGCGTGAATCACCAAAGGCCAATCTGCCACATGTCGAGCAGGAGACTCGAATATGGAAATATCCAACGTATGGAAATATCCAACGTGGGACAGGCTTCCAGCCTGTCACCCACAACCCGAAAGATGAGCGCGCGGCGCGCACATGTGCAAGTAGCAAGACTGCAATAAACGCGACGTATGAGACCCAAATGACAGAGGCGTCACCGAACCATCACACGGTTGCATTGCCGTGTCGCACTGCGCTTCTACGTTTGGGGCGTTTGACTTTCCCCCAGCGTCGCAAACGGGCAGGGCAGCATGGACATTCCTGTCCGTCATAAGCGGGACAAAACGCGCACCAGCGTAGGCATCGTAAATGCCACAGAATGTGAGTCTTGCTGCACTAGCCGGAGTCGCCGGTCGAGCCCATGAGCGACGGGCAAGAATGCCCATCCTACGTCTCCTTTCTGCAACGTTGGGGTTTCGGATTTCGGCTTTGTTTCGAATGCCGTGCTTCGAATCTCGGGAGTGCCTCGTGCCGGCCGTTGCACAATTGCGCGCCCTCATCTGGTCCCCGCCCCTATCGGACCGCTTCGGGGCGGAGAGTGAAGCCCGTGTAATGGAGCCCCTCCCCATCAACCGTCAGCAAGCCTCCACTGGGAGCCAGGTACTTTTCCAGCGCAGCGAAAGGGGGCAGCCGCCCGGTTTCCACCGCCGCGCTCAAAGCGCGGGAAAAGATATTCCGCTCCGCCTGCTGTCTCAACGTGGCACGCGTTTGCCGGGCCGTGGCCATCTGGTAGATCCGCTCCATGCCCACCGCGGGGTGCTGGTAGCGGAACAGCACGGGCTTGGGCCCCCCGCTCCGCTGCTGGATCTCGCGGGCAATGAGCTTGAAGGGGGAAGAATCGACCAACCGCTCCGCCGAACCGTTGGCCGCGGCGATCAGGGCCTCATACAAGCTCGGTTGCTCCGCCACGATCAAGTAACCGTCCAACAGCCCGAAGCAGGGCCGCGGGCCCAACCGGGCTTCCTCCGCCGCTTCGCCCAAGGCCGGCAGGGAAAACTCGTAATATTGCTTTCCAGCGAAAGACCGGCGCGCCAGCAGCAGTTCACCGGGGGCTACCATGCGCTCCAGAACCGGCTGCGCTTTGGGAGCGTCCCGCAACTCCCAGGCCAACAGGGACAAGCCTCCTTCCCCTGTCCCGGCCGTGGGCAGGCGCGTCAAGTGGGTCATGCGGCCTGTCACGAGCGGCAGCACGTCCGCCTGGAAGTCCACGCCGGTCGGCTCTTCGATCACCCGGTGGATCAGTTCAGAGAAGGCCCCTTCGCCACGGAAGGTGTCGAAGAGCTCCTCGGCCGCAGCCAGCGCCGTCTGTACGTCCCAGTGGACGGTCGTGTAGGTGGACACGTTGGCGGGAACCCAATGCTCCGGGGTAACGTCCCCCGAGCGGAAGGCCAGCAGCCCCAGCAGGCCCCGCCGTGGGCTGTCCAACACCAGGTGCATGTGGGAGGTGCTATCCAGTCGACCGGCGTCCCATTCGATCCCCCCGCCTGCCGCTTTCACTCCGTCCAGGCCCAACAGGGGAAACAGCCCCAGCCCCACGCGCAGCGGCGGGTTCTGCGTGGCCGTGACCTTCAGTAGCAGCAGGGGATCGACGTACCAGGCGAACTGCGGCTTGGGATTCCGCTCCCGACAGCGCCGCATGATGTCCCCAAAGTTGCGGTTCGTGGCCAGCGTCCCCCCGCGCTGGCCGTCCCAGGCCGCCAGGATCCGTTCCAGCACGTCCCGGTCCGTGCTCACCACCACTCTGCCCGCCCGTTCGAAGAACAGGATATCCGGCCGCTCGCCCCGGCGCGCCGAGTAGGCAAGACCCCGCGTTCCCCTCACCCGCCGCTCCGACACACCCGCGCCGCGGACCATCCCATCCAACAACGTCCGGGCCTTCGAAGCCTGGTCGCCTGTGTCCATCAGCACAACCACGGCCGCAGCACCTTTTTCGGAAGGCACCACAGCCAAGGCCAACTCCCCGCGGGGCAGGCTCATCAATTCGGCCAGCGACAAGCCCAGCCGACCGGCCTCCAACGATTGGGACAACGAACGAAAGAACGCCCCCACAACGCCTCGCATCTCCGCGTCGCGATACAGCCGCCCCAACCCGGTGTTCAAGAACCGTCGGCCCGCATCCGGCACGTCAGGAACCCACAACAAGACCGCCGTGGTCTCGGGCAGCAACACGCCCGTCGTCGGCCGCGCCGCACCAGAGAGGGGCGCCGCGATAGCGATACCCAGGAGCATTCCCAATATGGCGGCGGACACCGCCCAGAAGCCCAGCTTCCTAAATTCCACCGGACACATCCCTCGCCCAAATGACGCGAGTCCCCCATGCTTCACACCCACCCCGGGGCGCTGCGCAAAGGGGTACGCCATCAGTCCCTGCGGCCCGGAGCCGCCCAGCCCCCAGCCAATACAGCCCCCGTCGATTCAGTGAATTCCGGGTCACTTCCGAGCTCACCAAAACAAACCAGTGTCCGCCCGGCCGATAGGCCACAAAGCTGCCCATATCCAACGCTCCGGTGCGCAACCATGGCAGCTCTCACGAAAGTCTATTATACCCGCCCTACGCCGTTCGCGGCTACTGCTCCAACGAACTGCCATTGCGGCCGGGCCCATGAATCAGGCAGGAAACCCAACAATTATTGCCGTCAAACGCATCCTCCGCAGTGACCGTAACACACTCCGGCTGCCGTTTTGCTACTCGTGGGTTTGTTCTCTTCCTGCGCAAACCGGAAGGGATGGACGACCTGATGGCGGGCGGCGGCATCAGAGCAACCGTTTGTCTACTTACGGCAGTTCGGCCTCCACTGTTCGGTCCTTGACCGCCCCCGGACAAACTTCTCCGTCTCGAAACTGGTCATATGAC
>DQVB01000696.1 GCA_015661985.1 Planctomycetota bacterium
CCGACTACGGCGAGTAATCATCGGCCGCGGCCGAAAGGTGGAGCACGCGGACCCTTTGACCGGTGTGCCTGGGCGCCCGGCTCTCACCTCGAGCCCTTGCAGCCACTCCACCGCGCCGATCGGCCCCCACTGGGCCCGGCCCAGCATTTGAACGAAGTCGCCGCAAGCGAAGCCGAGCCCGCCGGCCAGCAGGCCGTAACGCATCAGGGCCAGAGCGGCTCGGTTGCGCCGCCAGGCATGCCACGCACCCAGGCCGACCAGCAGCCCCACGCAGCCGGACCAATTGTCGCTGCGGGGCGGCGTCATGCGCAGACCCAGCAGCCCGGTGAGAAAACCGCAGCCGGCGATCCAAGCGGCGGCCAACAGGAGAAACAGGCCTGTGGCCGGACGACTCTCGCGTCGTAGCGCCCCATAGACACCAGCAGTCAACAGGGCCGAAACGGCGGCCACCCAGTCGGTATCGTAGAAATACCAGCGATTGCTCAGCCAGTTCGTCGCTCCACTGAAGTCCAAAACGAGCCACACGACCCAGAGGGCCACCAGCGGCCCGGCGTACCGCTCCAAGTCGCTCCGTCGCATGGTCAGCCCCATGGCCAGGACACCGGCTCCGATTCCACCCCACAACGCTCCAATGACGAACAACGATGCATAACCGTATGCGACGTCGGCGTAAGAGGCGGTGTAAGCCGTGTACCCGATGACCCGCCCATAGCTCATCTGGCCACCGAAGGCCCAGCCGATGGCCCCCAAGAAAGCCAAAAGCGTGCCGCGCTGCCACCAGTCCGGCCGCCCGGACGCCAAGCAGAGAGACAGGCCGAGTAGCGCGCCGGGCACCATCGCCCCGGCCTCGTGCCCGTAATTGCCGCGAAAACCCCACCCGACCGACATCGCCAAAGCCGAAAGGACGATCAGACGGACAAAGCCACCCTGGGCCTCGGGAGTACCCATCCAGCGATCCTCGATCCAGCGTGAAAGGCGATGCTTGAAGAACACCGCAACGGAAACCAGCCGGAAGTAAAGCGGTACCATGATTGCAGAGCCAATGCCGGCTGCCAAGATGACTGTCGGGGGAGCCGTCCTTGGCCCTGGGCGGGTCGTCGTCGCTCCTCTTCACGCCCAGGGCGTGCGGAGACATCGAGTTGACGCCGGCGTTGCAAACCGGCCGGGCAGGATGCACATTCCTGTCGGTCATACGTGGCGGAAAACGCGCAATAGCCCGGACATCGTAGATGTCACAAAATGTGGGTTTTGCCGCACGAGCCGGCCTCGCCGACCGAGCCCATGATTGACGGACAAGGATGCCCCCCTACGTTTCCCTTTTGGAAGGTTGGAGTTGAGTTACGGCGACGGGCGGGCCAAAATCGACAAACGGCTCGAGTGTGCCTGAGCCGGGTCGATCGCTGGGCCCGGAGGCACAAGTGAGCCGGCCCAACGGTCTGGTGCACGATGGACAGCGTTTGGAGGTACTACGGCATGGCTGGCCCGTTTGGCTCAAGAGCCGTCCGGCAAGAGAACACGGCCCCGTGGCGAGGCCAAAGCCGGGTGGGCATTGTTCTGCAAGCGATCCTGGGGATTCTCGGCGCCCTGGCGACGGCGGCGCACGGGCAGCAGGTCCTCTGGAATTGGGAGTTCAACCGCCACGGCGACCTGGAAGGCTGGCGGGCCAACAGCCATTCGGCGCAAACACGCGTGGCCGACGGCGTGTTGACGACGACCGTGGTCGACTGGGACCCGATCCTGGTACACGACGTGCTGCCGGAGCCGTTCCGAGCGACGCCCACGCAGGTGGTAGAAGTGCGGATCAAATCGCCCGTGGCGGATGTTGCCGAGCTGTTTTGGACGGGCACGACCGAAGGGCGTTACGGCGGTTTTGCGGCGGAGAAACGCACGCCCTTCACGCTGCGGCCCGGTTGGCAGACGTATCGGGTCCGGCCGTTCTGGCAGGGTGAGGGCAGAATCGTGAAGCTGCGGTTGGACCTGCCCGGGGTGAAAAGGGGCGAAGAAGCCCAACAAACGTACCAGATTGATTGGATTCGTATCATCGAGCTGGGCCCCAGCGGCCCGCCGGTTGCGGCCGACTGGGACTTTGCCGACGGCACGCAAGGCTGGCGCGTGGACGGCGAAGGTGCGTTGCGCACCGAGGACGGCTGGCTGGTGGCCTCACTTCGTCCGGCAGCTCGATTGATCGCACCGCCGGTCGACGTCGATGCCTACCGCGATGTTTTCATCAGCTTTCAGATGGCGGTGGAAACGGCCGGTGGCAGAGAGGGTCTGGCAAGGGGCGGCCGTCTCTTCTGGGCGGCGGCCAAACGCAGTGGACTCGGGCAGCTCGATCTGGAGGTGCTCTGTGACGGCCAACCGCACGTCTACAACATACCGGTCAGCGTCGAGAGCCACTGGCGAGGCCGGGTGATCTCTTTGGCGCTGGAGCCGCTCGTGGGCCAGGGGTGTACTGTGCGGCTGGACTGGTTTCGATGTGTCCCCCGGCCCACGGGCCCGCCTGAATTGGAGGTCAAACGGTTCTTCCTGTCGGATCCGCTGCCGCGAGCGGGCCGGCCCGCGGAATTGATTTTGCAGTTGGCCAATCGTGGGAGCGATCTGGCCAGGCCCCTGAAGATCGATCTGGAAGTGCCGAACGGAGTCCGACTCGCCGAGGAAGAACTGGCTTCGCGCACCGTCGCCGGCGTGGATTTTCATGAACCGCGGACGTTGACCTGGCGCGTTGTGGCCACGCGGCCGGGCCCGGCCACGTTCCGCGTCCGGATGAGCGGGCCGAAGAGCTTGGAGGCTTCTGCCACCGACACTTTTCTTGCGGCGATCAGACCGCTCCAGGCCGACTACGTGCCGGAGCCACGTCCCGTGCGGGGGAAGTTCGACGTGGGCGTTTACTACTTCCCCGGCTGGGCCACCTGGGACCGCTGGCAGCGCATCCAGCCGTTCCCGGAGCGCAAACCCGTGCTGGGCTGGTACCGAGAGGGGTCGCCTGAGGTGGCCGATTGGCACATCAAATGGGCTGTCGAGCACGGGATCACGTTTTTCTGCTACGACTGGTATTGGCACCAGGGCCAGACACGCCTGACGCACGCACTCGAAGACGGCCTTTTCCACGCCCGATACCGCCGGCTGCTGAAGTTCTGCCTGCTCTGGGCCAATCACGCCCCCACGCGGCATACGGAAGAGGACAACCGCAAAGTCTGCCAGTTCTGGATCGAGAACTACTTTCGTCGCCCTGAGTATTACAAGGTGGACGGCCGACCGCTGGTGGTGATCTTCAGCGTCTGGGCCATGAAACGGGATTTGGGGATCGACGGCACGCGAGAGGCGATCGAGCTGTGGCATCGGATGACGCGGGAGGCGGGCGTGGGCGAAGTGTTGGTGGCCGGCTGCGGTCGGCCCGGTCAAGTGCTGGACGAGATGAAGCGCATGGGCTTCGATGCGGTCACCGGCTACAACTGGCCCAAATGCGGCGTAGGCGACCGCAACTTCGTGCCGTACGTCGAGGTGGCTCGGCGGCAGTTCGACCAGTGGTGGACCCCTATGGCCGAAGCCGCTTCGATGCCGGTCTTGGTCCCCACCAGCCCCGGGTGGGATTCGCGACCCTGGCACGGACGGCGGGCCTTCGTGCAAACGGATCGCACACCGAAAGCGTTTGAAGAACACCTGCGTTTGGCCAAGCGGTTCGTGGAGGAGACGAACCAACCGCGCGTGGTGCTCATCGAAGCGTGGAACGAGTTCGGCGAAGGGTCGTATTGCGAGCCGCACAAGGAGTTCGGCTTCGGTCACCTGGATGCCGTGCGCCGCGTGTTCTGTCCCGATGCCGCGGGTCACGTGGATCTGGCTCCAGCCGACGTGGGACTGGGCCCTTATGACGTCGGGCGGCCGCCCATGAGCCGGGACGCGTGGGAGTTCAACACCGACGGCGACGCCGAAGGCTGGACGGCGTCAATGGGGCTGGCCGACGTGACGGTCGCCGGCGGCTCGCTCCAGGCTCGCACGACGGGCCGCGACCCGGCCTTCTCGTGCCCGGTCCGCTTGCCGGCGCGTCTGTACCGCACGGTGGAACTCCGCATGGCCGTCACGGGCGCTCGCCCGGGCGATTCCGCACAGCTGTTCTGGAGCACGAGGTTGACGGCCACCAGCGAGCCAGCCAGTGTACGGTTCCCCTTGGCCGCCGACGGCCGGATGCACAACTACCGGCTGAAGGTGGGTGAGAACTCGCTCTGGCGCGGGACGATCACCGGCCTGCGCCTGGACCCGTGCAGCACCGAGAACGCGCAGGTGGCGATCGACTGGGTGCGATTGAATCCGTAAGGACCGCAAGAGAAAAAACCGGCCGATCACAAGCCCGGCATTTCGGAAATGCCGGGCTTGTGGGACCGCTTGTGGGGCCGGCAAATGATCAAGCTATTACGCTTGCTGCGGTTTGGCTCATGAAATAGGATTGGATGGAAAGCTGCCGGCCGAATGGGCCGGCCGCCGGGGAGCGGTTTGCAGGGCCGCTTGCGTGAGAGCTTACCCCATCGTGGGCCAGGAGAGCTGCGGTGGCGCTTTGTGGTTCGGTCGGGAGACCGGCCGCATCTCGTTTTGGGATAGCCTTTCGTATCCAGGCGGCGTTTCAGGTCAAGGACTATGGTGGTGCGAGGTGGAAGCAGCCCCCGCCGGTGGGTGCGCAAGCAGTGGCTGGTGATAGCGGTCGCCATCGCCGGGGTAGGCACTGCGGCGGTGTGGCTGGGGAGGCTGGGTGACCCTCTCGGGGCCAGGTCGGGTTCGCCTGGCCGGCCTGAGTCGAGCAGTTATCCGACTTCCACCGGTGGGCTGAACGGGCAAGACTCCGTGGGGGAAGTGGGGCGCCCGGGCGTGCCGGGGGAAGGCGAACAGGAGAAGGCTTCGCCGCTCAGCGCCGGGCCCGTTTGGTTGACCGACGCCACCGACTCCTCGGGGATCGACTTCCACCACACCGATGGCAGCAGCGGGCGGCGATATATCGTGGAAACCGTCGCCTCGGGCGTGGCTACGTTCGACTACGACGGCGACGGGCTGGTGGACGTCTATTTCGTCAACGGCGCTCCGCTGGCCGACGCGCCGGGCGAGCACGGACCGAAGAATCGCCTGTATCGTAATCAGGGCGGTTTCCGGTTCGTTGACGTTACCGACCAGGCGGGTGTGGGCGACATCGGCTTTGGGCTGGGTGTGGCGGCCGGTGATTACGACAACGATGGCGATGTGGATCTGTACGTGAGCAACTTCGGCCCCAACCGGATGTATCGCAATAACGGGGACGGTACCTTCACGGAGGTTTCTCGGACCGCCGGCACGGAGGCTGCCGACCCGACCAAGGTGGGGGCGGGCGTCTCCTTTCTGGATATGGATCTTGACGGGGATCTGGATCTGTTCGTGGCCAACTACCTGGTGTTTTCTTGCGAACACCATGTGACCAACACGTGGCGGGGGGTGCCCATCTACGCCGGGCCGGAGCGCTATCCGCCGTTGGCGGCCACGGTCTACTCCAACGAAGGGGATGGCACGTTCGTCGACGCCAGCTTGGAGGTAGGCGTCACACGCTTTCCGGGCAAGGGGATGGGCATGGTCTGTGCCGACTACGACAACGATGGCGATACGGACGTGTTTGTGGCCAACGACGGACCTCCGGGCAATTTCCTCTTCCGCAACGATGGCCGGGGGCGCTTCGAGGAAGTGGGGACGCTGTTGGGCTTGGCCTTTTCCGGTATGGGCATCGTCAACGGCAGCATGGGGGCCGATTGTGCGGACGTGGACAACGACGGTTGGCTCGATTTCTACGTGACCAGCTATCAGCGGCAGTTCGCGACGCTGTACCGGAACATCGAAGGGCGGATGTTCGAAGACATTACCGCCTTCAGCGGTGCGGGGCGGAGATCGTACAACCAGGTCACCTGGGGCTGCGGGCTTGTGGATCTGGACAACGACGGCTACCGGGACATTTTCTTCGGCTGCGGGCA
>DQVB01000386.1 GCA_015661985.1 Planctomycetota bacterium
GAACCGGCCCCAAAGAGCCCCAGAGCCACCGCCAAGACAACCGACCGACCGACCACCCGTTCGCCCTCCACCAATTCGGCGCCCTGGTCCCCTGTCGACACCCACCAGATCCATTTTGCTCGCAAATCCATACCGCGCACAGCCTCCTCTGGCGTCCGGAAGGCGCTTTTTCGTTGGCTCCCTTGCAGGCCGTGACTAGAATGAAACTTGTTCCCAATCCCCGCCTGACGACGCCCCCGATGGCGTCGGCGCGGCTCGGGGTGCGAAACGCGTCGGCCCGGATTATTCACGTAGGCCGGAACAAAGTCTCGCAAAGTGTTGCCGGAACAGGGCAAAGGCGATTCGACGTGGCATACATTGTGCTTCAGTTCGCTCGTTGCCCGAGCGACGGAAGTTCCGGCAGAGGCTGTGTTTGGTCGCTGCGGCCTACGAGGTCATGAATGATGCGGGTTGGTTGACGGACCCGTCGTTTTCGGGAAAGGCTTTTGCCATGAGTCGCCGCGGCCGCCGGCCGATACTGCTGCGTCTGTACCGCCTGTACCTGGACAACCAGGACATTGGGCGCTACAGCCGCCGCGTGGCCGCCCGCTACAGCCAAGGCACCTTGGAGCGGCTGAGCGAACACCCGCTGCCCCAAGTCCGCCGCGCCGCGGTACTGGCCCTCGGCCTGCTGGCCGACTACGGGGCCAACCACGCCATGGGACTGGCCTTGGTCGACGAAGATCGCACCGTGCGGGCCATCGCCCAGCGTGGGATCCGCAACGTCTGGGCCCGCGACGGCAACCCGGACCAACAAGAGCGGCTCAAGCAGATCATGGAGCTCAACGCGGCCAAGCAATACGACGAAGCGATCCGCCAGGCGACGGCCCTCATCGACGACGCCCCCTGGCTGGCCGAAGCCTGGAACCAGCGAGCCGTGGCTCGCTTCGGGCTGAAGCAATACGCCGAAGCCGTTCGCGATTGCCACCAGACGCTGGAGATCAACCCCTACCACTTCCCCGCCGCCTCCGGCATGGGCCACGCCTACGTGCGGCTGAACAACCCCCTGGCCGCCCTGGAAGCCTTCCGCCGCGCCCTGCGACTGAATCCCGATTTGGATAGCGCTCGGGCCGCTATCCAGCGACTCAGCCGCACCATCGGCGACCCCTGAAACAAGCGGCTCTCGGGCGTTGCCTCCCTCGGCCCACGCGGCCATCCCTTGTGGCAGTCTCCCGAGTGAAGCACCCGTTCACGCCGGGTGGACGCCGTGATAGGGCGGGACAAGGTCGCCGCCCGTGACGGTGGGCCGACGCAAACGGGCGCGGCCTGCCGCCTGCGCTGTTTTGCCCCCTGATCAGTTCTTTGCGGCAGCTGATCACTGCGGCACGGCCGGTGGCACGGGGCGCTGTGGCCGCTGGCCCAGCGCTTCCTCCAATGCCGCGACGCGTCGCTCCAACGCTTCGATGCGCCGCAATAGCTGTTCGAGCAAGGCCCGTTGGTCGGCCGGTTCCTCGACGCCCCTCGCCTCGGCCGGTGGGCCCTCGGGCCGTCGGCCTACGGTCAATTTGATCTCCCCAGCCACTCCCCCCCGGAGGACATCCACCGTCACTGTCCGGCCCGGGGCGAGGCCGGCCACAACGGCCGCCAACTCGTCCATGGACCGGACGGCCTGGCCGGCAATCCCCGTGATCAGATCCTGGGGCTTCAGGCCGCCTTTTGCCGCCGGGCTGTCTTTGACGACGTCCAGGACCCGCACCCCGCGTCCGCGGTCCTCTTGATCGTCGACCACCAATCCGAGATAGGCAGTGCCCGCGGCATTGGACGGGCCCTTGGCCGCCTGTTCCGGCGAGCCCACCTGTTGGCGGATCATGGCCTCCAGTCGTTCCACGGCGGGCTGGGCGAAGCTGGCTGAGGCCACGAGCAGCCAGGCAGGAAGGGACCACAGCGAAAGGCGTGCGATGGTCATGGTACTTCCTCCAGATAAGCACCGGTTGCCGGCGCGTCAGAACCGTGGCAGCCCGCCACGGTGGCCAGCCGTCTCAACCATCTCATTATACCGCAAGCCTGTCTCCGCGTCGCCACAAGCGCCTACTATACCGCGCACGGTTGGATATTTCCGCGCCGGACCCGGGAAGACATCGACATGCGGAAAAACCAAACCGTCTTCGGTATAAATCAGCTGAGGCGGCCAGCGGAGGAATCCGCTCAGCCACTATTCTGGCAGCGGTGTGGCAATTCATTTGTGTTTTGTGGCGGTGCGCCGGAGGAGCTGGGAAAACGGCGCCCAGGGGCGCCACTCCAACGGGGCACCAGGCCGGTCTCCGCAGGGTCTGCATGATCCTGCACCAGACGCCTTCCCCAGGATCGAACGATGACCATGGCACGAACAGGCCCACAGGGAGTCCGCCTGTTGGCTGGGGTGCTGGCCGTCGTTGCGTCCTGTGTTTTTTTCTGACTGGACTTTTGCAAACGTCACCTTGGCCTTGGGAAAATAGGGAATTTGGGATGTAGTGGAGATTGATTGAAGTGGCCGTGGCAATCGGGGTGTGTGCAGCGATGCCAGGGATCACCTCGTTTCCACGTGTGGTTCGCGATCCGGTCGAGCAGTTCGGCGAGCTGTTGATTTGCGAGCCGGAGCGGCGGCAGCGGGGGGAATGCCTCACCGGGGGTGATGGTCGCCGCGCGAAAGACCGCGCGGGGGATCAACAGCAAGTTCGCCATGACCACGGATCAGTCGTGCCTGAACCGGCTCCTCACCGAGGTCGAGTGGGAGGATGCCGAGTTGAACGAGCGTCGGCTGGCGTGGCTCCAGAGGGATTCCAGCACCCGTTATGGGGACCGCGGCGTGATGGCCATCGACAACGGGCTGATTGACCACGAGGGCAGGTTGATCCAGGATGTGGGCCGGTTCTGGGACCGTGCCGAGGGTCGGCACGAGATGGCCCACGACTACCTGATGGCCAACGACGTATGCACCAGCGGCAAAGACGGTCCCCTGGAGTTCCGGCATTTCAGGAAACGGGAGCGATGCGAGGTGACCGGCGAGGAGTTCTTCGGCCAGACCAAACTGTTTTGTCACATGGTCCGATGGGTTTGCCGGCGTGGGATTCCCGGGGACTTCACTTTCGACAGCTACTTCACCAACGCCGGGCCCCTGAACCCCATTCATGGCAAGGAAGATCGATTCGGCCGTCCCCGCAGGTCTATCGCTATCGCCGGACAGAGGCTGGGGGTGCCGTCCTCCTCCATCACCTGCCCCCCTACGCTTCCCTTCGCCGCTTCGGCTGTGGCCGGCCGGCGCCTACGCTTCGGCGATCAGCCGTCAGCCGCCCGGTCAGCCCGGCCACTGCGCTTGTCCCCGTGAGGCTTCTGTGATCAGCGGCCCTTGGCCGCCCCTTCCAGGCGACTTGCTGTTGGCCTTCAGGCTGGCCTTCAGGCGGTAGCTGTCTCCCTGGATTTCTACGATGTGCACCCGGTGTGTCAAACGATCCAAAAGCGCTCCGGTCAAACGCTCGTCTCCGGCAAACGGGGCCGGCCACTGGGCAAAGGGAAGGTGCGTGGTCGCAATCAGGCTCCTCTGCTCGTGGCATCGGCCGAAGAAACCAAACAGATGCTCCGCTGCCGCCTTGTCCAGCGCCACGTAGCCCAGCTCATCCAGCACGATCAAATCCACTCGTCGCAGACTCGCCTCGAACCGAAGCACCTGCCGATCACCCCATGTCTGGCGATACAGGTTAGCCAAACCGGCTGCCGTAAAGAACCTCACCCGGTATCCCAGTCGACAAGCCCTACGACCCTTGAGCACTTTGCGAATGAACTTCCCGGAGTATCCCAACTCCCGGGCTATCGCCCGCTGCCACATCCCGTCCACATAGTACTTCCGACCAGTCAGCTCGTAATGCTCCACCGTCCTCAGTCTTTCGGGGCTCCTTCCGCTTGGGAAACCAATATCCCGAGCCAAAAGGATCTCCCCGTTCCGCTGGAGCCCATTCTCAACCCCGTTGCGGCTCCATCCTGGTGCCCATCTTGATGCTCGTCACCAAATTTCGAAACCTGGGTATTGGCGGGTTTGGGAGACCGTCGGTCAGCCTCTGTGCGGAGGCCAGAGACCCGCGCACAAGCCGGACGCGAGGTTTTGAAGCAGTTTCTACATGACCGTGTCCCGTTCAGCGACACCACTGATGACAAATCCGGGTGTCTAAGTCCGAATATCGAGACAAATCCGAATGTCCCAAACCCCAATGACAAAACACGGCCGGCCATCCAGCGCTTGCGCCACAGCATCCAGCGGTGCACTGGTACGTTTTGGACATTTGAGTTTCCGATTTCGTGCTTGTTTCACCCTTTCGTGCTTCGTATTTCGGATTCTCCACGGGCCATCTGTCGCACAATTGCCCACGGTCATTTAGAAGAGATCATGGCCTGGCGCCAGCTGGGGCTGGGCTGAGGGGAAAACTCCGTTGTCGGCCGGTCTCCCCTCTCTGGTGGGCCGGTCGCAAGACCGGCCCACCAGGGAGGCAAATGTGCTCGCTTGCCGGGAACATGAGGATACGTCTGTTGGGGCGGTCTGGGCGGGTTGAATCGGGGCAAACGGGACGAGCGGGGGCGCTTGTCCGACGACACTCGCTGACCTCGTCCATCGGCCTCGCCGAAACCCCGCAGCTCGGCCTTCCCGGTTGGTCGGATCCACCGTTGCAGTGCACTCCGCCCGCCTGGGCCGTGCCGGTCAAGCGGTCAATTCGCGTTGACCCAGTTGAACCGGCGGCTGGCCAACCCGGGGAGGGCCTCCCTCAGCACTTCGTCTACGGTTTCCACGAACACGAAGTGGATCTGGTCGCGGATGGGGTCTGGGATCTCTTTCAGGTCTTTGCGGTTCTCCTCGGGCAGGATCACCCGTTGGATGCCGGCCGAGCGTGCAGCCAGCACTTTTTCCTTGATGCCGCCCACCGGGAGGACGCGACCGGTGAGGGTTATTTCGCCGGTCATCGCCGTGTCGTGTCTGGCCGGCACGCCTGAGTAGAGGGAGGCCAGGGCGGCGACCATGGCCACCCCGGCGGATGGTCCATCCTTGGGCACGGCGCCGGCCGGCACATGGAGGTGCACGCCCGACTGGTGGAACAGCCGCAGGTCGATCCCCAGCTGGCCGGCATGGGACCAGACGTAGCTTTGTGCCGCTTTGGCCGATTCTCGCATCACCTCGCCGAGTTGTCCGGTCAACCGCAGGCCTTTGCCCTCGGGCAGCAGGCAGGCTTCCACGTTCAGTACTTCGCCACCGGCCTCGGTCCAGGCCAAGCCCGTCACTACGCCCGGCTGGCCTTTGGGGCGGGCCTGTTCGGGTCGATAGCGCTCCGGGCCGAGCAGGTCGGCCAGGTCGTCGGGGTGTACGGTGAGCGGATCGGTATGACCTTCAGAGACGCGTTTGGCCACCTTGCGAGCGATGCGGCCGATGGTACGTTCCAGCTCGCGCACGCCTGCCTCGCGGGTGTAACGCGTGATGATGTACCGCAGCGTGGGATCGGGGATCCGTAGCTGCTCGTCCGACAGCCCCGCTTCGTGAATCTGGCGCGGGATCAAATACCGCTTGGCGATCTCCATCTTTTCCTCTTCGCTGTAGCCGGCCAGGCGGATCACTTCCATGCGGTCCAGAAGGGGCCGCGGGATGGTGTGCAGCGAGTTGGCTGTGGTGATGAAAAACACCTTCGATAGATCGAAGGGCAGATCGAGGTAATTGTCGCGGAAGGTGGCGTTTTGTTCCGGATCAAGGACTTCCAGCAAGGCCGATGCGGGATCGCCGCGGAAGTCTTGGCCCAGCTTGTCCACCTCATCCAGCATCAACAGGGGGTTGTTGACCCCGGCGCGCCGCATCGCCTGGATGATCCGCCCTGGCATGGCCCCGATGTACGTGCGCCGATGGCCGCGCAGTTCCGCCTCGTCGTGCAGCCCACCCAGGCTCATCCGCTCGAAGCGCCGGCCGATGGCCCGAGCGATGGATTGGCCCAGCGAAGTCTTGCCCACCCCCGGCGGTCCCACAAAGCAGAGGATGGGGGAATGGGCGTGCGGGTTCAGTTTCATGACCGCCAGGTGTTCCAGGATACGTTCCTTCACTTCGTTCAGGTCGTAGTGGTCTTCGTCCAATACTCGGCGGGCTCGAGACAGATCGATCGTATCCTGGGTGCTCTTGTTCCACGGCAGTTCGGCGATCAGTTCCAGGTAGGTGCGGGTCAGCTGGTAATCGGGCGCGGCCGGTGGGAGGCGTTCCAGTCGTCTCAGCTCCCGTTCCGCCTCTTTGCGCACCGGCTCGGGGAGCTCGGCCTCTTCGAGCTGTTTGCGCAGCTCTTCCACCCCGGCTTCCTCGGGGCTCTTTTCGCCCAGCTCTTGCTGGATCGCCTTCAGCTGCTGGCGGAGCATGTACTCCCGCTGCTCTTGGCTCATCTCGCTGCGAGCCTGGGCGGCGATCTTGTGGCGGATCTCCAGCACTTGGACCTCATGGCTCAGGAAGCCATGGAGCAGTCGAACTGCCTCCAGTTGAGTCGCGGCCTCCAGCAGTTGCTGCTGTTTGCGGTAATCCAGCCCGAGCACCGAGGCCAAGAAGTAGAACAGCCGAAGGGTGTTCTCCCGCTGGGCGGCGATCTGGTTGAGCGGAATCTGGCTTTGCGGATGGGCCAGTTCGAAGCCCCGCTGGGCCAACTCGATCACCGCCCGACGTAGCGCCTCGAACTCCGCCCCCTCGTCCTCCTCAGGCCGGGGCAATGTGCAGGCTTGGACCTTCAAATAAGGCTCGGTCTGCTCCGCCTGCATGATGGTCACCCGTTCAACCCCCTGGACCAGCACTTCCAATGCCCCGTCCGACTGGCCGGCGTTCTTCACCACCCCCTTCGTCCCCACGCTGAACAGGTCCTCCAAGGAGGGCTGTTCCGTGCTCGGGTCGCGCTGGGCAACCACCAGTAACTCCTTGGTCTCACTTTCCAGCGCGGCCTGCACCGCGGCCACCGACTGGGGGCGCCCTACCGACAAAGGGAGCACCATCTCAGGGAACAAGACCGCGTCCTTGATGGGCAGTACCGGCAGGGAATAGACCACCGCCGGCTCCACCTTTTGTTTTCCTTTGCGTGCCATAATTGCACCTCGTCGGTGTTCGCTAGCCAGAAATCAGGAATCAGGACTGTGAGTCCGCGTCCCGCCGCGCACTCCGGGACGATGAGCCAGCAATGCAACTGCGATGCCAATTGGCCTGGGGTCCTGTGCGGATGACACAACTCGTTGTAAAAAAAGACGTTATGACATGCGCCCGACGCCCGGACCAAGTTCGCCCGAGGGCTGCCTGCCAGTTTGACTGGCCGAAACGGCACCGGCGCGGGCCAATGGGCGGACAAAGAGATCTCCCCGGCCCGAGGGAAGCTACCTCAGGTGTGCCCCCGCGCCCGGTCGTGCACATGCCTCGGCGCGGACAATGCATCGCAGGGCGCGGAGGGAGAATCGCCCTTGTTCGGCGCTCGAGCCCGGGCTAGAATCCCCCGCCATGGATGGACGGAAACGCACAATCGGGCTGATCCTTCTGGCCTCACTGGCCTTGGGACTTCGCGTGGGGGCCGTGGTTGCCCTGCAAAACGACCATGCCGGGCCAGTGAGTTACGAGCATGGACGGATCGCCAAGAACATCTTGGCCGGCAGAGGGTTCAGCATCGAGTTTCTGGGCAGCGAGGGGCCCACGTCTCAACAGGCGCCGTTTTATCCCTTGCTGCTGGCGGGTTTCTACTGGCTTTTCGGCCCAGAGACGTCAGAGGCCATCCTGGCCGTCCAGCTCCTGCAGTGTGTGGTCGGCACGGCTTTGGTCTTGGCCGTCGTTTGGCTGGGGTCGGTGCTGGTGCCCGACAAGCGGGTCGTCGGCTGGACGGCGGGTTTGGGCGCGGCGGTCTATCCGGCCCACGTCTACATGGTCACCCACCTCCAGGTGGCCCTTTGGGCGGCGTTGGGACTGACGGTGTTGCTGGCGTTAAGCGCCGCACCGCGTTCGCGGGCCGGGACGCTGGGCCCTGTGCTGGCCGGATGCTTGGCCGGTTTGCTGTTGCTCGTTGAGCCGATCATGGCTCTAGCGCTGCCGGTCTGTGCCATTCTTTTTTCGAAGCGGGGTCCGTCGGATGGGGAGGACGGCCGCTGGCGGCTTCGCATGATCGGCCGTCCGGTCGTGCTGTTGGCGGCCACGGTGGTGACGATCACGCCGTGGACGATTCGCAACTGGGGCGTCCACAGCGAGCTGATCTTCATCAAGTCCACCTTCGGTTATGCTTTCTGGCAGGGGAACAACCCGATCAGTTGGGGCACGGACAAGATCCCAAAGCCTTCGGCCGAGGCGATGCGTTTGGCCCACGACGGCACGCTGGCTGGCATGGACCGGGCGCTGTGGGAGGCCCGCCATGAAACGCTGTACATCGACGACGTGTTGCTCAAACCGACCGGCTACCGGGAGTTTGCCGGTTTGAGTGAGCCGGAGCGAAGCCGGCTGCTCGGGCGGCGGGCCTGGCGCTTCGTCCGCTCGCATCCGGGACGGTATTTCCGGCTGTGTCTGCAGCGAGCGTCCTTTTTCCTTCTCTTCGACCGGACCAATCCCAAGGCAGCCAACCGACTCTACCGCGCCGCAACGGTGGTGTGGCTGGTTTTGGCGGCGGTCGGCTTGATGGTCTCCCTGGGCCACTGGCGCACGCTGTGGCCCAGCTATGCGATCTTCGGGGTGGTGTTCGTTTTCCACAGCTTGGTGATCGTGTCGGCGCGGTTTCGCATTCCTGTCGAACCGCTGTCGTTTGTCTGGGCAGCGATGGCCGTGGGGCCGCTGGCAGCTCGGCTCCTCCCGCGGCGACGGATCCGCGTGTACCCGTCCGGCCAGGGACGTGCATGGCGCCACGACGAGCGGACCCTGCAAGGTCCGCATTGGAAGGCGGGCCGGCGGCGTGTGGCTTGAACGTTGACCGCAGGCATCGCCGAGCGTGGCATCCACGCAACGCGGCCTCGCGGGTGTCCATCCCCCAGGGTGCTGGAGGTTCGTTTGGTAAGTCTTTTCGCCCAACAGGGTTGCGCCCGGGCGAGGGAGCTGCCGGCGGACGCTTCGATCGCCACGGCATCGGGTTTGCATTCGGCCCAATGGCATCCTCACAACCCGCTTGCCTTGGCCTGTGAGCATCGCTACAGCCAAGCTGAGGTGCCTTGGTCCTTATTTGCCCTTCACAGTGGATGCCCAGCTGATCCGATGCACGCCCGCGACCTGGTGGAACTGGCGGCCCTGGTGGCCACCCATGCCAAAGTTCTGGTGAGCAGCCCAGAGCCGATTCCGGAAGGGGCTATCCAGCAGTATTGGACGGCTTGCAAGAGCCGTCTGGACCGGTGGGCCCGCTGTTTGAAACGCTTGGCCGCAAACTCCAACAACTCCTCGGGGCCCGCGAAGAACGAAACCGCTTGGGGACGGGGCGTTGTGGAGGAGGTGTTGGCCAGCGAGCTGCTGGCGAGGATCTGGGCTGCCACCATGGCCGCCTACGATCGCCGGCGCGGCCAGGAGTTGATGGAGCCGGTGGCCCGCAGCGTGCTCATGGGCCAGCTGGAGGCCCGGCACCGGGTGTTGGCCCTGATGATCTGCTCGCCCCAGATCGACGCGGAGCTGGCGCTGCGGCTCAACCAGCTGCGTCGCCGCTGCGAACGTTGGACCGACATGCTCATCGGTTGGATGGCCGACATGGACGGCGTGCTGGACATGGCGGTCAATCGTCGGCGGGCAGTTGAGTTTGCCCGCGACCTCCGTGAAGAACTGGCCCACAGCGGCGGACAATACGTATGGCGGATCATGCTGGGCTCGTTCCACTCGGCGTTCCACCGGGCGCTGGGGGCGGCCACTCCCAACGCCGACCTGAACGGCCGCATCGGGGCAAGTGTCTTGGGATGCTTCCGGCCGGGGTTTTTCAGCTCCCACGGCCTTCCCCATTCAGCCTGGTTCCTTCGCGTCTCGGCTATGGCCCACCAGATCGAAACGTTGATCGATCAGCTGTTGGAGGCCGAAAGTCAAAGGTCGACCGGCCGCGACACGGTCGCTTCGCTCGGGGTTCTTCGCGACTGGTGGCGCCC
>DQVB01000058.1 GCA_015661985.1 Planctomycetota bacterium
CAAAGCACGCGTTGACGACGCCTGGATGCAGGCTCTGCGAGCCGGGCCAATCGCTATTCGGGCCCCAGGCGGACAGATGGATCGGCCCAAACAGATAGGGCGCGGAGAAGACCCAACAATGGCGGTTCCCACAAGGCTGGGCGCCGGTGAACTCGAGGTAGCGAGCCGTCTTGCAGGTCCCGCCAAAACAGTGGGCAATGTACGCCGCCCGATAGACCGCTTCCCGCGTGGGCAACCGCGGAACCCCCGTCGCGCAGGTGAGGATGGTGCCCCCTGTGACGCCCGCCGCTCGCTTGTACCCCGTGGTCGTCACCTCGGCAATCGCGATCGTATTCGAGGTGCCGTCGAGGACGTCACGGAAGCGGCTCGTGTGGTGGTCCGAAAAAATCCCGCTGTATTCTTTCAGGGCCGTCTCGGGAAAACGACGAGCGATCCAGGAATTACGGCCCCAACGGGCGCTAGGCCACCAGTGGAAACCGATGCTGGCTGCATAGCAGGTCAAACCCACCTCGTACTCCGGGCCCCGGTTCGTCTTGCTGATCAGGTCCTGACCCGATGCGAAACCGGAGTCCGTTGGACAGATCAGCATGTCCACCTGTCTCTTCGCAAAGGGGACCACTTCATTCGTGTTGCCGTCGCCATCCAGATCGGCAAAGTCCCATACCGGCAGACGGACATCCATCTGCTCATAGAGTGGCTGCTGCTCGACATACGGCAGAATCTTCGTCACCCACGTGTGGTGGTACGGCCCCTCCGGCCGACCATAGCCGTTGCCCCAGATCTGGCCAGTCGGCAGAGAGTTGTATGTGTCATGGTAGTTATGCAGTGCTAAGCCAATCTGCTTCAAGTTGTTGACGCATTGACTGCGCCGTGCCGCTTCTCGGGCCGCCTGGACTGCAGGCAACAAAAGTGCGATCAAGATGCCGATGATCGCAATCACAACCAACAACTCGACGAGCGTAAAGGCCCGCCAGCGGAATGCTCTGTATCTCACCACAGTCACTCCTCCCTTCGCTGCGGCCGGGCCGCCGCGCCTACCGGCCAGGAACCCGGCCAAAGGCTGTAAGAACAGACGATTCACCTCCCCCGGCGTGAAAAGGCTTCCAGGATCAGCTCAATGAACGATCGAGAACGTCTCTCCGCACACGCCAATGCCCTCCAGGGTATCCCGTAGCTACGATGAACACCAGACCGTCGTCTGTCAACCCTCCAACGGTTTCGGAATTCCATTTCGCCCAATCGAATCTCACTCCGTTACCCAAGCGTCGGCAAACCTGCCCTCGCAACGTCCACGGAAGTGGCAAGATGATTATCCGGTAGTCGGGTCTTTGCTACCCAAATCCCGCAGTATGATCACATGGAGTCCCTAGTGGACGGCTACACGGGGGGAACGAGAACCGAGGGTTCGGTCCGCCCCGGAGCGGGTCACGAGGGTCCGAACAGTCCCTTCGCCGGCTTCTGCGAGATGGACCGTGCTGACCCATGGATCAACAGGGCGTGCAGGCGATCCTCGGAGAAGTGGCCCAGCTCGCTCGGTGAGCGACGTCAAGGGGTTGGGGTGATGGGGTTCAGCGGGGAGTGTCAAAGACGCGTGGGCAAGCTAGAATAGAAGTTTGTTGCACCCGACAGGCCGGCCCGCCGGCCGGCTGGCCCCCGAGAAGTTGGAGCTGCCATGACACGCAACCGTATCTCTTACCGGTCTGTGATTCTGATCGGCCTGGCAGTGGTCTATTGGATGTTGGCCAGCGGCTTGGTGTTGGCCGGCGAGGCAGGTTCCGGCGGCGAGCCGAAACTGAAGGCGCAGCCTTTTATCCTTTCCTACGCCGTCGTGATCATCCTTGTCGGATTGGGCGTCTTCCTGGTTTGCCTGCCCAGCCGGCGGCGGGAACGCGTGACGGGGGCAGCGGCGGCCACTGTCGACGCGTCCGAGCTGATCGAAGAGGAACAGAAGGTGCCGCAGGTGATGATGGGGATGCGCGAGGCCCAGGTGGAACGCATGCTGGGTAAACCCCGAGTCCGGCGCCGGGGTGAGGAGATCTTCGCCGAATTGGCCCAGACCGGGCAATTGTCCGAAGAGGAAGCCGCCAAGGTCTACGCCGTCTACGACCATCCCGCCGGGCGCTATGAGATCGTCTTCCTGGATCGCCGCGTCGTCGAGATCCGCCGTCAACCGAGTCCCGAGAAGAAGCCGGCAGAAGCCCCGTAGTTTTCGCGCCCTTGGGAGCCAAGGCCGCAGAGTCCAACTGGCGAGGCACCCGGTGGGCTGTTCGACATCGCCCTGCGCGATGCTGCGCCAGATGGCCTGTGAAAAATCCGAAATACGAAGCACGAAAGCGCGAAACAAGCACGAAATCCGAAATTCAAATGTCCCAGACGTGCCAGTGTATGCTGGATGCTGTGCATTAACCGCCGGATGGCCGCCGGTGTCTTTGTCATTGGGGTTTGGGGCATTCGGATTTGTCGTTGTCGGTTTGGCAGAATCGCGCAGGGGGGGCAGGACTCCGTAACCTGTTGGTTCTCCCGAGGTTGCGCCGGGCAACTACGGTCCTTTGGCCAACCCCAGTTGCACCAGACGGCGGTAGAGCCGGGGGCGTGTCATCCCCAGTAGCCGAGCCGCTTTGGCCTTGTTGCCTTTGGCTTCGCGCAGGGCCCGTTGGATGAGCTCCCGTTCGATGCGGGCGAGGAATTCATCCAGCACGATCCGCTCTTCGACCCGCCGCGGATGGGCGGCCATTTTACGCGCCAGGTGGATCCGCTGGGGCAAGTCCGTCACTTCCACCAGCGGGCCCTGCGCGCGGCCATGGGCTTCAGCGACCGTGGCGGCCAGTTCATCCACGTTGCCTGGCCAATCGTGGCCGGACAGCCAGTCGAGGGCCTCGGACGTGAAGCCGGACAGCTGCTTGCCCCCTCGGGCGTTGAGCTCCTCCAGGATGGCCTGGGCCAAAAGCGGAATGTCCTCGCGGCGTTCGGCCAGCGGCGGGATTTCGATGGTAATCGTACTCAACAGCGCGGCCAACTGGCGGTGGTAGCGGCCCTGGCGGGCCACGGCCTCCAGGGGTTGGCGCGCCGTGGCGATCAGCCGCAGCGGGAAGTCGGCGCTGGTCACCGCCGACGCCACATGCTCCTGGGCCTCGCCCGGCAGCTGATCTACGTCGTTCAACAGCAGCGTGCCCCCGGCCAATTGTCCGTTCTCCCCTCGCTGCCCGGCCGCCGCATGGACCGTCGAACCGATGAGCTCGGGTCCAAGCACCGAGCAGGCCAGCGGGATCAAATTGCCCGGCGGCTGTTTGGCCCCCTCGTAATGGATCGTCCCGGCCACCCGCTGGCGCCCCGAGCCGGGGGGGCCCACGATGAGCACGCTGGCATCGCTCTGCGCGGCCACGGCCACTTGGGCCCGGGCCCGCCGCATCGCCGGGCTGTCGCCAACCAGCCGATCGACACGGAGGCCAGCCGAAACATCCTGGCGAAAGCGCCGAAGGCGATCGTGGAGCCACGTCGCTTCACTCCCCCTGTGGGCCGGTTCGTCATGGCCGCCTTCCGCCGAACCGTGGCTGTCCACCACGACCACCACGCCCAACGGCAGATCCTCGTCCCCCGCCACCTGTACGAAGCGAGCCCGGCAGGCTTGCAGCTTTCCCTCAGGCCCTGGACGACAGACTGTACCACTGGTCTGGTGACCAGCCATGGCCTCCGGGGGCGGGCAGAGGGCGACGGCCACCGCTTCCGGGCCGGAGCACTCGGTGCCCGACTGGTACGTGCACCGAAGGCCAACGATGTCTTCCGCCTGGCAGCCCGTCCAGTCCAGACAGGCCTGGTTGCAGAACACGAGCCGATAATCGGCATCCACCGCATAGATCGGCTGCGGCGACGCGTTCAGAAGCTTGACAAGTTCCGACGCTCGGATTCTGCTTCGCCCCATCGCTCGGTGAGCCCCTCCTTCCAGGACCAGAAAACCGGACCGGCGCGGCCAGACCGCCGACAGCCACACGGCAACGCTGCCGCAACGCTATTGTACGACGGACACGTCTTTTCGTCGCCTCTTGGGGGGCCCCTGGATGGAGTGAAGCTCAGCGAGCGAGCCGGGCGCCTGGTCAAAGCCCGCTGCCAAAGCCAACGCCCTGGCCCACTTCACCCCCGGGCCGCAAGCCAGCGTCGGCCGTCTGGACACCGCCGGCTGCCATCGGAAGCGGCCGCGGCGCCTCCGCTTCGATGATCGCAGCCCGCCGGGCGTCGCGGAACCAGATCCCGGGCCCTAAGCCGATGGCCACGGCCAGCACAGCGGAGAAGATCGCGACAGCCAGGGCGCCGCCGGTTCCCTCCCGCACTCGCGGCACGCCCAACGGCCGCCGGAAGAACATCACGCCGATGATCCTCAGGTAATAGGCCGCTGCCACGGCCGCGTTCAACACGCCGACGACGGCCAGCACGATAAACCAGCCCCGGATGCCCTCCACCGGCCCTTCCACGGACAAGGCGCTGGCAAACACGGCCAATTTGCCCCAGAATCCGGCCAACGGCGGGATGCCCGCCAGGCTGAACATGAACAGGCCGATGGTCCACGCCAAAACGGGCCGCACGCGCCCACCGGTCCAGGGCAACCCGGTCAGCTCTTCTACCGATTGCACCGATTCGGCCCCGCGACCCAGACAGCTCAAGGCGGCAAAGGTGCCCACCGTGGCCACGGCGTAAACGAGCAGGTAAAGCCACAGCGCGGCCATCCCTTCCCATGCCGTCGTCGTGCCGAACCCCGTTGCCATGGACACGGCCAAGGCGATGAGCATGTAGCCGGCATGGGCGATGGAGGAATAGGCCAAAAGCCGGCGGAGGTTCTGCTGCCACAGGGCCATGGCGTTGCCCACGGTCATCGTGGCCACGGCCAGGATCAGGACGATCGGCCATGCGTCGTCGCGAGCACCCTCCAGGGCCACATCTACCACGCGCACCAACGCCACGAAGCCGGCCAATTTGGGCACCACCGACAATAGCGCCGCGTTGGCATGGGTGGTCCCCTGATAGACGTCCGGCGCGTAGAAATGGAAGGGCACGGCGGCGATCTTGAACCCCAGGCCGGCCAGCACCAGGACCATCGCCGCCCGGGCCAGCCAAAGGCTGCCGGCCTCGGGCGAGGCCAATCGCTGGCCAATCACCGCCAGGTGTGTGCTGCCCGTGGCCCCGTACAGGAAGCTGAATCCGTAGAGGAGCATCGCCGAGGCGAGGATGCTCAGAAAGAAGTACTTCGTGGCAGCTTCCTGGGAGGCCGCATCGCGTCGCCCCAGATACAGGAGGATGTAAGTGGGTATCGAGACCAGCTCGAGCCCCATGAACAGAAGCACAAGTTCGCGCGACGCGGCCGCCAGCATCACTCCGGCCACGGTCAGCAACAGGGAACCGACATACTCCGGCGTACTGCCTTGCCCGGAAGGCCGGGAGCTGGTCAGCAGCAACAGGGCACCCAGCCCGAGGGCCAGCCAGCGGACGTAGATGGCCATGCCGTCCACGCTGATCGGCCCTCCCACGGCACCCACCGAAAGCATGACCATGGCCACGGCCGCCGACAGGAAGCCCCCCAAAGCCAACCAGACCCACACGTCCCGCGACCTGGCGAAGGCCCCGGCAACGTAGATCGTCGCCGCCACCACAACCAGGATGATTTCGGGCGCTAGAACGACAACGGGAGCACTCATGGATCAGTCCGTGTGGTCGCCAAAAAGGTCGGACGGTCGGACGGGGCCTCGGGCCAAACCCGGCCGAAGTGGCCATGGCCGCCCGCGGCGGCAAAAGCCGCGCCAGAGGGATCCATCCAGCCAGTCGTCTGGAGGGGCAGACCGGCTTCGCCGCCGCTTTCCCCGACGATCGACCGCCGCGGCGCCTGCTGCGGAAACTCCTCCTGGCCGGCCATCCCCCTGGCGTCGACAGCGGCCATGCCTCGATCGGTGATGCCACTCAAAGTGGCGTCCATCTTGTTCAGGAAAAAGGCCGGATGGATCCCGATCCAGAAGATGAACACCGATGGCAGGGCCAAAGCGATCACTTCGCGGGCCGCCAGATCCCGCACAGCCTGTTCAGGCTGACTGCCTTTGTCCTCATGGTGCCCCGGTTCGCGCAGGGGCCCGAAAAAGACCCGCTGGACCAGCCACAGCATGTACCAGGCCCCGAGAACGACACCGGTGAGAGCCAGCACGGAGATCACTTGATAATGGGGTGCCCAACGGCCACCCGCCTCCGCCCAGCCCCGCTGGAACATGCCGATCAGCAACAGGAACTCGCCGGCGAACCCGTTCAGCCCCGGTAGGCCAATGCTGGAAAGGGTGAACAGGACGAAGAAAAAGGCCAACACAGGCGTGCGATGGGCCAGCCCCCCCAGGTCTCGGATCTTCCGCGTATGGTACCGTTCGTACAGCATTCCCACCATGGCGAACAGCCCACCCGTGGACAGGCCGTGGTTGATCATCTGCAGCACCCCGCCCTGCATGCCCAACCGATTCAAGGCGAAGACGCCCAGCATACAGAAACCCAAATGGCTCACGCTGGAATAGGCGATGAGCCGCTTGATGTCCTGCTGGGCCAGTGCCACCAACGCCCCGTAGATGATCCCCGCCACCGAGAGCCATAACAGCCAGGGCATACAGATGGCCGTCGCCTCGGGCAACAGGGGCAAACTGAAACGCACAAAACCGTACGTGCCCACCTTGAGCAACACGCCGGCCAGGATCACGCTGCCGGCCGTCGGGGCCTGCACGTGCGCCAGGGGCAGCCACGTGTGCAGCGGAAACAGCGGCACCTTGATGGCGAATCCGGCGAAGAGCCCGAGGAAAATCGCCAGCTGAGCGGCTTCGGGGATGGGATGGGCCGCCAGGCTGGCCGTGATCCGCGGAATGGAAAAGGTCAGCACCCCCGTCGCTTCGTAGTTGAGCACGACGATGGCCACCAGGCTGAGGAACGTCAATACACTGCCGGCCAGAGTGAACAGGAAAAACTTGACCGCCGCGTACCGCCGCTGCTCGCTCCCCCAGATCCCTATCAGGAAGAACAAGGGTATGAGCGTGAATTCGAAGAACACGTAAAAGAGAATGATGTCCCGGGCGGCGAACACGCCCAGCATCCCCGTTTCCAACAGCAACAACAGCCGGTAATAGGCAGACGCCTGCTCCTGGATCGCCTCCCAACTGACCAACACGGCCACCACCATCAACAGGGCCGTCAAACCCACGAGCCACACGCTCAACCCGTCCAGCCCGACGCTGAAACGGATATCGATCCCGCCGGCCGCACCGAACCACGGCACGTCCGTCACGGCCAACTCGCGTGCCCCACCTGGAAAGCAGATCACCAGAACTGTCACCAGCGCCAAAGTGACGCACGTGGTCACCAGCGCTGCGGCGCGGATCCATTCCCGCCGGCCCGGACCGACCGCCGCGCCGATGGCCGGTACCGCCAATGCTCCCAGCAACAGGATCCGCAGCGGATCGGTCACGCCATCACACTCCCTCTGAACAGCGGCGGGCGGCCGAAGGACCTTCGACCGTTCGCCCTCGCTGTCGCCTTCTTCACCACAGCATCGCTCCCAGCAATACGAGCAACCCCAGGACCATCCCCAAGGCGTATACTTTGATCATCCCCCCCTGGCTCCATCGCAGCGAAGCCCCCAGGCGCACCGGCATCCGTCCGATCCCGTCCACGAGCGTGTCAATGACGTAGCGGTCGAAGGCATAGCTGAACCGGGCTAGACCTTCGAGGGGCCGAACCACGAGTGCCAGGTAGAGGGGATCGAAAAAGAACTTGCCCGCCGAAAGCCGATACAAGGCCACTCGATCGGCTGCACGGGCCAACTGTTCGACCAGCTGCCGGCGATTGGGGTACAAGAACCAAGCCAGCCCGATCCCGGCCACGGCGACCAGCGTGCTGGTGACCGCCACGGCCAGATGCGATCCACCTTCGGTGGCCGCCCATCCGTACCGGGTCACATAACCGAGCGACGGCGTCTTGGCCAGGAAGTGGGCAAAACCCTCCGTCCACCAAAACAGCGCGCCCAGCACGAGCGACCCGATGGCCAGGATAACCAGCGGCACGGTCATCCAGCGCGGCGACTCGTGGGCATGCTCCCCGGCCTCTTCGGGAATCCGTTCGGCACCATGGAATGTGACGAAATAGGCCCGGAACGTGTAAAAGGCGGTCAACAGGGCAGTGAAGATACCGGCCAGATAGAGGATTTCGTACAGCAGATGCGTTTCCGCCCGCGCGTGAACGGCGGCCAGGATCTCATCCTTGCTGAAAAAGCCGGCAAAAGGGATCAAGCCGGCCAGGGCCAGACAGCCGAACAGGAACGTCCAATGGGTCACCGGCAACCGGCGCCGAAGCCCGCCGAAGCGGCGGATGTCGATCACGCCCCCCATGGCGTGCATGACGCTGCCGGCACCCAGGAACAACAGGGCCTTGAAGAACGCATGGGTGAACAAATGGAACATGCCGGCCGTGATGCCCACCCGGGTGCCGGCGCCCAAGCCCAGGAACATGTATCCCAGTTGGCTGATCGTCGAATAGGCCAGGATCCGTTTGAGGTCCGTTTGCGTGATGGCGATGATGGCCGCCATCAGCGCCGTCAGGCCGCCGATGACCGCCACGACCTCCAGCGCCCCGGCCCCCGCCACGAACAACGGGCTGCAGCGCGCCACCATGTACACACCGGCGGTGACCATCGTGGCCGCGTGGATCAAGGCGCTGACCGGCGTCGGCCCCTCCATGGCGTCCGGAAGCCAGACGTGGAGCGGCAGCTGGGCGCTCTTGCCACAAGCTCCCAGCATCAGCAATAGACAGATGGCCGTGCCGGTGGCACCCGAGACGAACAGGCCCGGGCCACCCGCCAGCCGGCCCAGCCCCAAGATGCCCAGCGTCCCGTCGGCCCCATCGTGAAAGTTCAACGTCCCGTAGGTAATCCACAACAGGAAAACGCCCAAAGCGAAACCGAAATCGCCCACGCGGTTGACCAGGAACGCCTTCTTGCCCGCCGCGGCCGCCTCGGGTTTGCGAAACCAGAATCCGATGAGCAGATAGCTGCACAGCCCCACCGCTTCCCAGAAAACATAGAGCAGCAGGAAGTTGCTCACCGAAACGAGCATCGTCATGGAGAAGACGAACAGGTTGATGTAGGTGAAGAACCGCCAGTAGCCGGGGTCACTGTGCATGTAGCCCACCGAATAGACGGCCACCAGGAAGGAGACGAAGGTGACCGTGGCAAGCATCACGGCCGTGAGCGGATCGGCACGCAACTCGATGGCGATGCGGAACGAACGGAAGCGAAAACCAGCCTGTTGAGCGCCCGGCTGGAGATCGGATTGCAGGTAGGCCCGATCCACGGCGGCCCATGTCCAGCCGACGGGGATGATCTGTTCGTAGCCCGCCAGCCCTTTCTGCTGAGCGGTTTCACTCGCCCGCCGGTGAACCTGGATCAACAGCGCCATGCTGGCCAGCCACGCCAGACCGATGGCCGCCACGCTCGGCCAATGGCTCGCCCCGCGCAACACCCGCTTCCCCAGCACCGCGGTCACCAGGGCGGCAGCCAGGGGAAGGGCTGGGATCAGGATGGCCAGGGTGCGGATCTCAAACATGGTGGCGATAGTCCGTCTCTTCAGGCGGGATCTCCGGCTGGCGCCCCGCTGGCACAAGCCGCGGCCACTCGACCTTCGCCTCCGGAGGCAGCTGCGAAAGAGGCGGTTCCTCCACCGGCGGCTGGTTGTCTTCGCGCAGCTCGTGCCACAGGACGACATCCAGGCTGTTCCGCCGCCGGTAGAGCATCACGATCAGCGCCAAGGCGATGGCCGCTTCGCAGGCGGCCACGGCGATGATGAACAAGACCAGCATCTGGCCGCCGAAATCGTTGTAGTACCGTCCCCAGGCCACCAGGCTCAAGGAGACGCCCTGGAGCATCATCTCCACGGCCAGAAACATCACGATCAGGTTCCGGCGGCTCAAGAAGCCGACCAGCCCTATGCCGAACAACAGCGCGCCGACGATCAAGTAATTATGGAGCAGGGCCACTTCGGCGTTCACGGCTGGCGATCCCCCTTGCCTTCCTTCCTCTGCCCCGCACCACCCGGAGCCACGATCACCGCGGCGCCGACCAGCGCGGCCAACAGCAGTGTCCCCGCCACCTCGACGGCCAACAAATGGGGCCCGAACAGCTGAAGGCCCAATTGGCGCACATGCTCCTCAGCCAACACAACCTCCTGGCGATCCGCCGCCGAGACGGCCGGCCCGGGGGCCAAATCGTCCGGGCTGCTGAGGACCGACGCCACGGTCATGGACATCGTACCGGCCAGCACCATGCCAGCGGCCGACGACAGAAGGGCCTCCCAGCTGAGCCGGTCGCACGGATCGCGCCCGGTGGGGTTGGCCAACATGAGGACAAACAGGAACGTGACCAGGATCGCGCCGGCGTAGACGATCAACGTGGCCGCCGCCAAGAACTGGGCGCCGATCAACAGCATGAGCCCTGCGGTGCCCGCCAGCGTCAGACCGAACCAGATGGCCGCGTAGACGGGGTTGCGCACGGTGATCGTAGCCGCCGCCGCAGCCACGGTCACGCCGGCCAACACGAAGAACGCCGCATTGGCCACCCACGAGCCCACGCCGGGCATCCGGGAAGCCAGCAGTCCCAGGGCCAC